>NZ_JBTYMC010000315.1:0-7379 GCF_054880855.1 Streptomyces sp. S6
CGCGGCCCTGCGCGCGGCGGACGGCCGGGACGGCCCGACGTCCCTGGTCGCCATGGTGGGACGAGCGCTGGGCGTACCGGAGGGGGTGCTGCCGCCGAGCGGCTGGGAGAACACCCCGGACGGAGCGTCGCCGACGGCGGACCGAGAGAGAGGACCCCTCCGGGAGGGCGCACCGCCGACCGAGGCGGAGAGGGGCCTGCCTGGGCGGGAAGGGGAGCCGACGGAGAACACTCCGTGGCGGGCTTCGCCGACGGGCAGGGAGGACACGGCAGCACAGGGCGCCGACGTCCCGCCGGGCACCGAGCGGGCCGCCGTTCCGCCGGGCCCGGAGCCGGTCGAGGCCCGCCGGGACGCGCTTCCGGCAGGAAGGCGACCTACCGAAGCCCGACAAGCCCCGGCGTTGTCGGACGACCCCGTCCTGTCGGACGACGCGGCCTCGTCGGTTCGCCCCGCCTCGTCGGACGGCCATACTCCGTCGCTTCGCCCTGCCCCGGCGCTGTCGGACGCCCCTGCCTTGTCGGACGACGCGGCCCCGTCGGTTCGCCCCGCCTCGTCGGCCGGGCCGGATTCCGCCCCGTCGGACGGCCAGACCCCGTTGATCCGCCCCGCCCCGTCAGACGCCCCGGTGCCCGAGTCGTCCCCGTCGGCCCCCACCCCCCGCCCGGACGACACCACCGACCACCCCGCCGAGACCCCCCCACCCCGCTGGAGTCTCTCCCAGCGCGCCGCCTACCGCGCCCACCTCCTCCCCGCCGTGATGGAACGCCGCCCCACCGACCTGGCCGCGCACGCCCCCCTGGTCACCAGGGCGGCCGACGAGGGGGACGAAGTGGCCCGGCAGATCCTCAAGGAGGCGGCGGCAGCGCTGGTCGAGACGGTGACCGCGTTGGCCCCGGCCCGGGGGGAGGCCCTGGTCGTCACCGGCGGCCTCCTCGCCCCCGACGGCCCCCTCCTCACCCCGCTCACCGACCTCCTCGCCCCCCTCGGCCTCACGATCTCCCCGGTCACGGACGGCTCGGCCGGCGCGGTGGCGCTGGCGCGTCTCGCGACGGGCGACTGATCGGCGGACGACGGGACCGTACCCGGCAGATCCCGAACCCGAGGCGAACCACCCCGCACCGAACCACCCGAACCTCGACCCATCCACTCCGCGCACACCAGCCCCCACCAACCCCGCACCCGCCACCTCCTCACCTCACCTCTCCTCCACCCCTCTCCACCCCTCCCCTCCCGAAGGACCCCCATGCCCACCCCCCTCTACCAAGACCCCACCGCCCCCACCCCCTCCCGAGTCGCCGACCTCCTCTCCCGCATGACCCTGAGGGAGAAGGTCGGTCAGCTCAACCAGCGGATGTACGGCTGGAACGCCTACCGGCGCACCCCGGACGGGGAGTTCGTCCTCACGGAGGCGTTGGACGAGGAGACGACCCGGTGGGAAGGGCTGGGCGCGCTGTACGGGCTGATGCGGGCGGACGCCTGGTCGGGGGTCGAGCTCGGCGCCGGCCCGGACGCGGCGACGAGCGCGGACCTGGCGGACAGGGTGCAGCGGCACGTCCTGGAGAAGAGCCGGCTCGGGATTCCCGCGCTGTTCGTCGAAGAGGTCCCGCACGGACTCATGGCCCTGGACGGCACGGTCCTCCCCGTGAACCTGGGCGTGGGCGCGACCTGGGACCCGGAACTGTACGAGCGTGCGGCGGCGCACGCGGCGGCCGAACTCCGGGCCAGGGGAGGGCACATGGCGCTCGTCTCGGCGCTGGACATCGCCCGGGACCCCCGCTGGGGCCGGACGGAGGAATGCTTCGGCGAGGACCCCCACCTCGCCGCCCGCCTCACCGAGGCCCTCGTCCACGGCATGCAGGGCGCACCGGGAGACAGGTTCGCGGCGGACAAGGCCCCCGTCGTCCTCAAACACTTCGCGGGACAGGGTGCCACCGTCGGCGGACGCAACTCCGCCGAGACCGAACTGGGCCCGAGGGAACTCCACGAGATCCACCTCCCGGCGGCGCGGGCGGGCGTCCGCGCGGGCGCCGCCGCCGTCATGTCCGCCTACAACGAGGTCGACGGCCTCCTCTGCTCGGGCAACAGGGCACTTCTGACGGGCCTGTTGAGAGAGAGCTGGGGGTTCGACGGCCTCGTCATGGCGGACGGCCTGGCCGTGGACCGCCTGGCCCGTATCACCGGCGACAAGCTCACCGCAGGCGCGCTCGCTCTCAACGCCGGTGTGGACCTGAGCCTTTGGGACGAGGGGTTCACCCACCTGGAAGAGGCGGTGGAGCGGGGACTCGTCGCCGAGGCCGCGCTCGACACCGCCGTCGCGAGGGTTCTGCGCCTCAAGTTCCGCCTCGGCCTCTTCGAGAACCCCTTCACGCCGCGCACCCCTCTCCCCGACGGCCGGGAGATCAGCACCGAGTTGGCCCGCGCCTCGATCACCCTCCTCCACAACGACGGCACCCTCCCCGTCCCGCCCGGCACCCGCCGCATCGCCCTCCTCGGCCCCCACGCCGCCACCACGACCCACCAACTCGGCGACTACACAGCCCCTCAGCGCGACGGTGCCACCGTCCTCGACGCTCTCCGCCGCCTGGCCCCCGCACTGGACGTCCGGCACGCGAAGGGCTGCGCCCTCACCGGCGACGACCGCACCGGCATCCCCGAGGCCGTCGCCGCTGCCGCCGCCTCCGACCTCGCCGTCCTCGTGCTGGGCGGCAGCAGCGCCCGCACCCCCGACACGGAGTTCGACGCGAACGGCGCCGCCCTGTCCCCGCGTGACGACATGACCTGTGGCGAGGGCGCCGACCTCGCGGACCTCCGGCTCGGCCCCGCCCAGCGAGCCCTGCTGGACGCGGTCACCGCGACCGGCACCCCCACGGCGGTCGTCCTGATCCAGGGCCGCCCGCATGCGGTGACCGAACGCGCCGGGGCCCTGCTCACCGCCTGGTACCCGGGCCCGTGGGGCGGCGACGCGATCGCCGAGATCCTCCTCGGGCACGCCGGACCACGCGGCCGGCTCCCGCTCTCCGTCCCCCGCTCGGCGGCCCAACTCCCCGTCTATTACAACCACAAGGAGACGGAGTACGGCGGCTACGTCGACATGGACGCCGAGCCGCTGTACTCGTTCGGGCACGGGCTGGCGTACACGACGTTCGCGTTCGGGGCCTCGCGTCTCGACGGCGAGACCGTCCACACGGACGTCACCAACACCGGTACCAGGCACGGCCGTTGTGTCGTCCAGGTCTACATCCGCCCGCTGTGCACGCCGGTCTGGCCGCGCACGCTCGAACTCCGGGCGTTCCAGGGCGTGGAGCTGGCCCCCGGTGAGACGCGTACCGTCTCGACGCACCTCGGCGCCGACCAACTGAAGCTGGTCGGCGCCGACTTGGAGGCGTTCGTGCCGCAGGAGACCGAGATCAGGGTCGCGGCTTCCGCACGGGAGGCGCTGAGCGTCGTCCCCCTGATCGTGAGAATCAGAGCTTGACGGCTCCCGACGACACGCCCTTGTAGAACCAGCGCTGGGTGATGACGAACAGCACCAGCACCGGGATCACCGAGATCACGGAACCCGCCATCACCAGGCGCTGGTCGTACCCGAACGAGGACGACTGGAGGCGCGAGAGGCCGAGGGTGAGGGTGAAGTGGTCCTCGGTGCGCAGCACGATCAGCGGCCACAGGAAGTCGTCCCAGGCGCTGATGAACGTGTTGATGGTGACGACGAGGAGCGCGCCGTACGCCGACGGCAGGTACAGGTGCCGGAACCGCTTCCACTCGCCCGCGCCGTCCAGCATCGCCGCGTCCTCGATCTCCCGGGGAACCGCGAGGAACGCGGCGCGCATGATGAGGACGTTGATGGCGGCGACGAAGCCGGGCAGCCACACGCCGACCAGGTTGTCGATGAGCCCGAGGTCGCGGACGCTCAGGAACAGCGACACCATGATGGACTCGAAGGGGAACATCATGGACGCCATGAGCAGGATCCACACCAGCTTCCGGCCCTTCCAGGCCGGCTTGGAGAGCATGTAGCCGGCGAGGGTGGAGAACAGGAGCTGGCTGCCGACCGACAGGATCACGATGACGACGCTGTTGCGGATGTACGTCCACACCGGCACCTGGTCGAAGACCTGCTTGTAGGCGTTCAGCGTCGGATGGCGGGGGATCAGGGAGGCGCCCGCGCCGAAGACGTCCTCGCCCGCGCCCTTCAGCGAGGACAGGAGCTGCCAGACGAGGGGGCCGATGGTGATGCCGAGGACGAACAGCAACAGCAGGTAGCGGACGATCAGTTCGCGCGGCCGGCCGTAGTCGCGCCAGCGCGGCATGAGGCGTCTGGGTTTCTGCGCGGCCGTCGTCATGACTCGTCCTCCTTCGTGAGGCGCTGCGAGAGGAGCGTGAGGCCCAGGGTGAGGACGAAGAGGGCGACGCTGACGGCCGAGCCGTAGCCGGCGTTGCCGGTGAGCGGGTCGAGGGCGACGTCGCGGATGTAGAAGGGGAGTGTGCGGTCGGCGCCGCCGGGGCCGCCGGTCGAGCCGCCCAGCATGTAGATCTCGGTGAACACCCGCAGCGAGCCGATGCCGGTGAGGGTGCCGACCAGCATCATCGAGGTGCGTACGCCGGGCACGGTGACGTTCCAGAAGCGGCGGATCGCGCCCGCGCCGTCCACCGAGGCGGCCTCGTGGAGTTCCTTCGGGACGTTCCCGAGGGCCGCCAGGTAGAAGATCATGTACCAGCCGAGGCCCTTCCAGACGGTCAGGCCCATCGCGGACAGCAGGATCAGCCACGAGTCGGAGAGGAAGGGGATCGCCGACCTGATCAAGTGGGCTTTCTCCAGCCAGGTGTTGACCAGGCCCTGGTCCGACAGCAGCCACTGCCAGCTCAGGCCCACGACCACGCTGGAGGCGAGGACGGGGGTGTAGAAGGCGGAGCGGAAGAAGCCGATGCCCGGCAGGTTCTTCTCCACCAGCACCGCGAGCATCAGCGGCAGCAGCACCATGAGGGGGACGACGATCACCGCGTACAGCAGGCTGTTGCGGGTGGCGAGCCAGAAGTCCGGGTCGTCCAGCAGCCGCGTGTAGTTGTCCAGGCCCACGAACTGCGCGGCCCCGCCGAGGGGTTTGGCGTTCGTGAAGGACAGCAGCAGCGTGTTGAGGAACGGGTAGACGCCGAACACGGTGACGCCGACGATCGCCGGGGACATCCACAGCCACGGCAGCCACCAGCGGCGGTACAGGGCGGCGCCGCCCGCCTCGTCGGTCGGGCCCGGCGTGATCCGGCGCAGCAACCGCCGTACGCCGGAGGGGGGTTCGGTGGCCGGACGGCCCGGTGCCGCGACGGGCACCGGGGTCAGGGTCTTGGACGCCATGCTCAACCGCCCTGCGCGATCAGCTCGTTCATCTTCTTCTGCGCGTCGTTCAGGGCGTCCTGGGCGCTCTTCTTGCCCTGCATCGCGAGCTGCACCTGAGCCGTCGCCGCGTTCAGCTCGCCCGGCGTCAGGGCGACCTCGTCGGCCGTCGCCGTCTTGCGGTCGCTCGCGACGATCTTGCGAGCCTGCGCGAAGGGGTCGTCACCGGTGACGTTCTGGAAGAACGGGTCGTCCAGGGAGGCGGTCGTCGAGGGGAAGATGACGACGTTCGGGTCCTTCGCCCAGGCCAGCTGGTTCTGCGCGTCGGTCAGGAACTGGGCGAACGCGAGGGCGGTGGCGGCGTGCTTGCTGGTGGCGGCGACGCCGATGTACTGCGGGGCGCCGACCGTGTGGCCGAGGCCGTCCAGCATGTAGCGGGCCACGCCGGTCTTCTTGTAGACCGTCGGGTTGTTCTGCTCGATGAACCGCAGGAAGTTCGGGTTCGACGAGCCGTACACCAGCTTGCCCTGGCCGTAGACCGTGGACGGGTCCTGGTTCGAGGAGAGGGAGTCGCGGGGCATCGCGCCCGCCTTGTAGAGCTTGGTCATGCCCTCGACCCACTGGACGGTCTTCGGGTCGTCGGCGAACGTGAACTTCTTGCCGTCGGCCGAGAGGACCTTGACGCCCATCTGCTGCCAGTCGGTGGGGATGCGGAGCTGGGGGTTGGCGAGGAAGGCGTAGTAGTCGCCGTCCGACGCCTTCGCGACCTTCTCCGCGTCCGCGAACATCCCGAGGATGGTGGTCGGAGGCTTGGCCGGGTCGAGGCCGGCCTTCTTCAGCAGGTCGGTGTTGAAGGTCTGCACGATGCCGCCCGAGTACCAGGGCAGGACGCTGTGCACCTTCTGGCCGGCCGCGTCGGTGTACGTGCTGGAGTCCCACAGGCCCGGCACGAACGGCTTCCCGGCGTCCGGGGCCTTCTGGTCCAGGTTCAGCAGGTAGCCGGTCCTCGTCAGCGCCTCGGAGGTGTTGACGTTGATGTTCACGACGTCCGGGAGGGTGCACGCCTGCGCGTCCGAGACCAGGCGCTGGGTGAACGTCGCGTCGCCCGGGTCGTCGATCCACTTGACCTTGGCGCCGGGGTGGGCCTTCTCGAAGGCCGCGATCACGCCGTCGAAGTACTTCGAGAAGTCTTTCTTGAGGTTCGTCGTCTGGAAGGTGATCTCACCCTTCACGTCACCGGTGAGCTTCCCGGAGCCGACGTTCGCCTTGTCGACGCTACAGCCGCCCGCCTTGGCGCCGCTGTCGTCCGAGCCGCCGCCGGAGAGGCCGCAGCCCGCCGCGGTCAGGGCCAGGACGACGACGCCCGCCATGGTTCCGGTCACTGTTCTCGCGCGCATGCCTGGGCCTTCCTGCTGGTTCAAATCACCAAGTTGGACTCCGATTGATGAAAAGGTGGACCAGAATTCATCGGAGGTCAATGGTTTGCCGTGTTGCGTTTCGGTTCCGTGCGTCACCTGAGCGTCCGCTGTGCGGCGCGCGAGGGCACATCAGTGCCGGTGTTCGTGGTCCGGGTGCGCGGGGTCGCCGGGATGCTCGTGGCCGTGCGTGTACTCCACACCGGCCCGCTCCCGGTCCAGCCAGTCGAAGAACGCCTGCCGGCCCCGCGCCCGCCGCAGCTCGCCCTCGATGGCGTCCCGCACGCGCGCGTACGGCACGAGATCCCGCGCCTGCGCACCCCGGAACGGATCGACGCCCCGCCCGAGCGCCTCCGGCGTCAGGAACCGGTCCGGATTGCGCTCGTAGTACCCCCGCACGGCCGACTCCGCGACCCGCTGATCCCCCTCCAGAGCCGCGAGCAGCGCCCGCGCGGCGGCCGAGTGCGCGAGCGCCACGGCGACGATGCTCCCGAGATCCGCGACATCCGTCCCGGACACCCCGAGGACATCTACGCCTCCCGCTTCCACCTCGACTACGTCGCCGAAGCCCTCGGCATCCGCTCCTACTTCGGGGCACCCCTCAAGGACCCGGCGACCGGAACCACCTTCGCCAC
>NZ_JBTYMC010000316.1:0-7355 GCF_054880855.1 Streptomyces sp. S6
GCCCCGTGCACCCCGCCGACCAGCGCCGCAGCCGCCGCGCACAGCAGCACCCCGGCCCCGGTCACCCTCGTCCACCCGGACCGCCGTCCCACGAGCAGCCCCACCGCCACCACCGCACACCCGACGGCGACGGCCAGCACCACCCCCGGTGAACCGTCCAACGCCCAAGCCGCCGTCCCCCAGGCCGCCAGCGCCGGCGGCACCAGCCGCAGATCCGCCTCCCCCTCGCGCTTCATGGCCGCACGAGCTCCCGCAGCTCCGTGAACCGGCGCTCCCCGATCCCGTTCACCTGCCGCAGCTCCTCCACCGACCGGAACCCGCCGTGCTGCGTCCGGTAGTCCAGGATGTGCTGCGCCAGCACCGGCCCCACCCCGGGCAACCCGTCGAGCTGCTCCAGCGTCGCGGTCCCGAGCGAGACCGGCATCCCCGCCTCGGCGACCCCGCCACCCGGCACGGCAGGCGCGACGGCGGCTCCAGGCACCCCCACCGCCACCTGCTCCCCGTCCACCAGGAACCGCGCCTGGTTCAACCCCGCCGTATCGGCCCCCGGCCGCACCCCGCCGGCCGCCCGCAGCGCGTCCACCACCCGCGACCCCGCCGGCAGCCGATGCACCCCGGGACTCCGCACCTTCCCACTGACGTCCACCACGATCTCCGCCGCCGGCGAAGGAGCACCGGCCACCGCAGCTCCCTTACGCGCAAGCCCAGTTCCACCAGCCCCCGGCGATCCGCCCCCGGCCCCCTCCGCAGCGGCCCCCGCTTCCACCACCCCCGCCCGCACCACCTCCGGCGCCGAAACACTCTGCGTCCGCCCCGCCCAGAAATGCTGCCCGGCGAACACGGCGGCCACCACCAGCACCACCGTCAGCGCGACGACACTCCGCCGCTCCATCCCACACCGGGCCTGCACCCACACCGGCATCCGCTCCCACACCGCGGCCCCCACCCGAGCCCGCCGCTCCCCCACCCCCTCATCGACAACCTCTCCGACCGCCAACTCCCCTCCCCCAGAGGCCCGTTCCCCGAACAACACCTCCACCCTGCGCCGAGTCTCCGCCACCGACTCCCGACGCCGCCGCCCGCCCCCTCGACGCCGGACGCGGCTGTCGGAGCCGACGGCCCGGCCGGGGCCACTCGTCGCGCTCGCCGTCCGTGCGGTCCGTGTACGTGATCGAAGTTCCATGCTCCGAGCATCGGGCAATCCATCCCACCACGGAGCTGCCGCCTGGAATCTGTGGATAACTCCCCACCTGTGGACAACCCGGTCACTCACACGAGTGACACACCCCCCTATCGAGGCGAAACCACGACCCCCAGCAACCCAGGCCCCGTATGCGCCCCGATCACCGCCCCCACCTCACTCACATGCAGCTCCACAAGCCCCCCCACCCGCTCCCGCAACCGCTCCGCCAACGCCTCCGCCCGCTCGGGCGCCGCGAGATGGTGCACCGCCAGATCCACCGGCGCCGTCCCCGCCCGCTCCACCGCCAGTTCCTCCAGCCGCGCGATCGCCTTCGACGCCGTCCGCACCTTCTCCAGCAGATCGATCCGCCCCTCGTCGAGCTGGAGGAGCGGTTTCACGGCGAGGGCGGAGCCGAGGAGTGCCTGGGCGGCTCCGATCCGGCCGCCCCGGCGGAGGTAGTCGAGGGTGTCGACGTAGAAGTAGGCGGAGGTGCCGGAGGCCCGTTTCTCCGCGGCGGCGACCGCCTCGTCGGCCGTGCCGCCGGCCTGGGCCGTCTCGGCGGCGGCCAGCGCGCAGAAGCCGAGGGCCATCGCGACCATGCCGGTGTCGACGACCCGCACGGGCACGGGCGCGCGGCGCGCGGCGACGACCGCCGCGTCGTACGTGCCGGAGAGTTCGGCGGAGAGGTGCAGGGAGACGATGCCGGTGGCGCCCGACTCGGCGACCTTGCGATAGGTCTCGGCGAACACCTCGGTGCCGGGGCGCGAGGTCGTCACGGGGCGGCGCTTCTGGAGGGCCTGCGCCAGGGATCTCGTCGAGATCTCGGTGCCCTCCTCCAGGGCCTGGTCCCCCAGAACGACCGTCAGCGGCACCGCCGTGATGTCGTGACGCTCCATCGCCCGCTGCGGCAGGTAGGCCGTTGAATCTGTGACGATCGCGACATGGCGGGACATGAACTGGAGGTTACCTGGCGTATCGGGTGACCGTCAGCCCAGCCCCTCGCCCCGAGGGAGCCTTGACCGAATCAAGGCGCACGCCGCCCGGAGCCGGGGCCGATCACACCATACGGAACCGACGGCACCCCGCGAAACCCGGCCGGGAGCCACACCGCACCCCCGCGCTCAGGTCGTACTCTCCGGCCTGGTCCTCTTCTCCCACGGGTACGCCGGACGCTTCGGCTGCGGGCTGATCGCCGGCCGCTGCGGCTGCTCCGACGGGGTGGACGGGGCTGACTGGCCCGCCCCCGGAATGTCGTCCGTCGTCCAGTGGCGCAGCGCCCCCGTCTCCACGTCGATCTGCGCGTTGAGGGAGTCCAGGTCGTCCTCCGCGAAGCGGGTCGCGCGGTCGCGGGCGGCCCAGCGCAGGGAGTCGGCCGAGGCCGTGATCCGCTCGGTGCGCTCACGGAGCTCGGGGAGCCGCTGGGCCAGAGTCGTACGGTCGGGATCGGACTCCAGGCGCTTCAGCTCGTCGTCCAGCTGATGCCCGTGATCACTGAGCCGCTGGAAAAGCCCGAGGGACTCGCGCAGCGACTCGTCCTCCCGCACACCCGCGTACAGCGCGTCCTGCGTGGCCCTCATCGACGTCCGCAGTTTCAGCCGAAGCTGCGCGATCTCCCCCGCGGGCCCCAACCGCCCCAGCGACTTGGCCCGCAACGTGTGATCCTCGACGGTCCGCCGAGCCTGCCCGATGGTCCGGTCCACACTCCTCTTCGCCGCCCCGACCACCTTCACCGTCCCGTACACCCCCAGCACGAACAGCGCCAGGAGAATCAGCGCAACCACGGCGACCGCGACGTCCACAGCACTCCTCCGTCCCCAACCCGACGCACCTCGCGCCGCCTTTCCACGATAAACGCCCCCCACGACCCCGAAGTTCCAGAACAACCCTGACCTTCCCCTCACTGATCCCGTAGGGGACACCCCCTGAACCCCCTGAACCGGCACCCACCCACCACTCCCCCCAACGCAGAACGCGCCCCACCCCGGCCCAGCCGGAACAGAGCGCGCCCGCGCACCACACAGCACCTCACCCGGTGCCCAACACCTCACACCACGATGTTCACCAGCTTCGGCGCCCGAACGATCACCTTCCGCACCACAGCCCCGTCCAACGCCTTGACGACGGTCTCGTCCCCCAGCGCCACCTTCTCCAGCTCCTCCTCGGAGATGGCCGGCGACACCTCCAGTCGAGCCTTGACCTTCCCCTTGATCTGGACGACACAGGTGACGGCCTCGTCGACGACGTACGCGGGATCGGCGACCGGCAGGTCCTCGTGGACGACGGACGACGTCCGCCCCAGCTTCCGCCACAGCTCCTCGGCGACGTGCGGAGCCAGCGGAGCGATCAGCAGGACCAGCGCCTCGGCGACGGACCGCGAGACGGGCCCGCCCACCTTGGTCAGGTGGTTGTTCAGCTCGGTGATCTTGGCGATGGCCGTGTTGAACCGCAGCCCCTCCAGATCCCCGCGCACCCCGTCGATCGCCTTGTGCAGCGCCCGCAGGGTCGCCTCGTCGGGAGCGTCGTCGGTGACGGTGACCTCACCGGTCGTCTCGTCGACGACGTTGCGCCACAGCCGTTGCAGCAGCCGGAACTGTCCGACGACCGCGCGGGTGTCCCACGGCCGGGAGACGTCCAGCGGCCCCATCGCCATCTCGTACAGCCGCAGCGTGTCCGCGCCGTACTCCGCGCAGATCTCGTCCGGAGTGACCGCGTTCTTCAGGGACTTGCCCATCTTGCCCAGCAGCCGGGAGACCTTCTCGCCCTGGTACCAGTACCCGCCGTCCCGCTCCTCGACCTCGGCGGCCGGCACCGGGAACCCGCGCGCGTCACGGTAGACGTACGCCTGGATCATGCCCTGGTTGAACAGCTTGTGGAACGGCTCGACGGACGAGACGTGACCCAGGTCGAACAGCACCTTGGACCAGAACCGCGCGTACAGCAGGTGCAGCACGGCGTGCTCGGCGCCGCCGACGTACAGGTCGACACCGCCGTGCGGCTGCCCCGCGCGCGGGCCCATCCAGTACTGCTCGATCTCCGGGTCGACCAGCTCCGAGGAGTTGTGCGGGTCCAGGTACCGCAGCTCGTACCAGCAGGAACCGGCCCAGTTGGGCATGGTGTTGGTCTCGCGCCGGTACTTCTTCGGCCCGTCGCCCAGGTCCAGCGTGACGTCCACCCAGTCCTGCTTGCGCGACAGCGGCGGCTCGGGCTTGGTGTCGGCGTCCTCGGGCTCGAACGTGCGCGGCGAGTAGTCGTCGATCTCCGGCAGCTCCAGCGGCAGCATCGACTCGGGCAGCGCGTGCGCGACGCCGTCCTCGTCGTAGACGATCGGGAAGGGCTCGCCCCAGTACCGCTGACGGCTGAACAGCCAGTCGCGCAGCCGGAAGTTGACGGTGCCCCGGCCGATCCCCCTGCGCTCCAGCCACTCGGTGACGCGCGCCTTGGCCTCGGCGACCGGCAGGCCGTCCAGGGAGATCTCGTCGTTCGCGGAGTTGATGATCTTCGCGTCGTACGACCCGAAGGCGTCCTCCCAGTCGGCGGTGTCGGTGCCGCGCCCGTCGGTCGGCTCGACGATGCAGACGATCGGCAGCTCGAAGGCGCGCGCGAACTCGAAGTCGCGCTGGTCGCCGGCGGGGACGGCCATGATGGCGCCGGTGCCGTAGCCCATCAGGACGTAGTCGGCGATGAAGACGGGGACCCGCTCGCCGTTGACCGGGTTGACCGCGTACGCGCCGGTGAAGACGCCGGTCTTCTCCTTGGCCTCGGCCTGCCGCTCGACGTCGGACTTGGCGCCCGCCTGCGCGCGGTAGGCGGCGACGGCGTCGACGGGGGTGGCGTGTCCGCCGGTCCACACGTCGTGCGTGCCCTCGGGCCAGACGGCGGCGGTGATCTTCTCGACCAGGGGGTGTTCGGGGGCCAGGACCATGTAAGTCGCGCCGAACAGGGTGTCGGGACGGGTGGTGAATACGGTAATACGATCTTCAGCCCCGCTCGCCGCAGCCGCAGCCCCGCCGACCCCGGCACCCGCACCCGCACCGGTGCTCACCGGGAAGTCGACCCGGGCACCCTCACTCCGCCCGATCCAGTTGCGCTGCTGCAACTTGATCGCCTCAGGCCAGTCCAGCGCGTCTAGGTCGTCCAGCAGCCGATCGGCGTACGCGGTGATCCGCATGTTCCACTGCCGCAGCTTGGTCTTGAAGACCGGGAAGTTCCCGCGCTCGGACCGCCCGTCGGCGGTGACCTCCTCGTTGGCCAGCACGGTCCCCAGCCCGGGGCACCAGTTGACCGGCGCCTCGGAGGCGTACGCCAGCCGGTACTCGCCCAGCAGCTCGGCCCGCTCGACGGCGCTCAGCGCCTCCCAGGTCCCTCCGCCGGGCACCCCCCGCTCACCGGACTCGAACTGCGCGACCAGTTCGGCGATGGGCCGGGCCTTGCGCGCCTCGTCGTCGTACCAGGAGTTGAAGATCTGGACGAAGATCCACTGCGTCCACTTGTAGTACTCGGGGTCGATCGTGGCGAACGAGCGGCGCTTGTCGTGCCCCAGGCCCAGGCGGCGCAGCTGGGCCTTCATGTTCTCCATGTTGGCCTCGGTGGACACGCGCGGGTGCGTGCCGGTCTGCACGGCGTACTGCTCGGCGGGCAGGCCGAAGGCGTCGAAGCCCAGGGTGTGCAGGACGTTGTGGCCGGTCATCCGCTGGAAGCGGGCGTAGACGTCGGTGGCGATGTACCCCAGGGGGTGGCCGACGTGCAGTCCCGCACCGGAGGGGTACGGGAACATGTCCATGATGAACTTCTTGGGGCGGGCGACCAGCGCGGGGTCACCGGCCAGGTCGCCCTTGGGGTTGGGGGCGGAGTAGGTGCCCTCGGCGTCCCAGACGTCCTGCCAGCGTGCCTCGATGTCGGCCGCCATGGCGGCCGTGTAGCGGTGCGGCGCAACCGTCTCGGTGGCTGCGGGGTTCGTCTCGCTCATGGTCCTCAAAGCTCCATCGATCGTCATCTGCCTGGCGGGCCCGGCGGCTGTGGCCGACCCGGGAAACGAAAAATCCCCTCGCACAGGAGGGGACGCCGCGCCGACTCCGACCGTTCGCCGGCTCTCACCGGTGGTCGGGACTGGTCAGCGCGGCCCGCTAAGCAGAAGGCGTACGGCACGCATGTCGTCAGGGTACCGCAGCGTTTGAGCAAGCTGCGACGGAGTTGCGTATAGCTGTACGACACCGCGAGCACGGGAGCGAAAACTGACTACCGTTCAAAAATTATCCGACACAACGCCCCCTATAGGGACATCGCCTCGGCCGCCTGTCTCTTAGGTAACAGCCCAATAACTCAAACTCGTACCCATCGGTATGGCGCCCACTTAGAGTTCGGCAGCGGGACCGCTTTCCCGAACTGCTCGGAGTTGCCCCCATGAACCTTCGTAGTAACACCTCGCTCCCCCAGCCGGGCCGGTCCGCCTACGGGATCGCGACGGCTGCCGTCCTCGTCCTCATACCCGTGGTGGTCGTCCTCGGAGGCAACTGGCTCCAGGACTTCCTGAACTTCGGTGCGGGCGTGCTCTCCCTGGTGAGCCTCACCTGCTCGGTGATCTGGGGACTCGTCGCCCAGGACCGGCTCATCCTCAACACGCGTCAGCGGATCGTGGCGCAGGGCATCCACCGGGTGACCGCCGTCGGCTCGATCGCGTTCCTGCTCGTCCACATCAGCATCAAGATCGCGCTGGAGCACACCGTCCTGATCGGTGCGCTGATCCCCTTCAGCCTCGGCTTCACCGGCATCGGCGGACTGATCGGCCTCGGCTCGACGGCCGCGCTGCTCATGATCTTCGTCGGTGTGACGGGGGCGCTGCGCAACCAGTTCGCCGCGCCCGCGGCGACTGCGGCGCGCTGGCGGCTGATGCACATGATGGCCTACCCGGCGCTGTGCGCGGCCCTGATCCACGGGCTGTTCGCGGGCCGCGCGGCCAAGCCGTTCTTCATGGTGAGCTACCAGCTCTGCCTGGTCGGCGTCATCGCGGCCCTCGCGCTGCGCGCCGCCCCCCGCTCGTTCAAGCGCAAGGTCGCCGACCGGCTCGGCATCCTGATCGGCGGCGAAGGCGGTATGCGCGACGAACTGGAGCAGAGCCGCGCGCGGGTCTCCGAGTCCGGCCCGCAGGAGCGCCCCGCGCGCGCCGAGCGCGAGA
>NZ_JBTYMC010000317.1:0-7333 GCF_054880855.1 Streptomyces sp. S6
CGCTCGGAACTGGCGGGCTGGGCCAACTACGGCTACTGCGCGTCGCATTCGCGGTTCTTCTGGGGGCTGCGGCTGCCGGCGGCTGGACCGCCGCCGTCTCGGTGACCCACACCGACGTCTACGCCTGCGCCGCGATCCGCTACCCCGTCCTCGACCCCGCCGCGTTCGCGGACGGCGGCACGCACGACTTCGAGTCCCGCTACCTCGACGGGCTGATCGGCCCGCGCGAACGGTTCGCCGAGCGGTCGCCCGTCGACCACGCGGAACGCGTCACCGTGCCGTTCCTGCTGCTCCAAGGGCTCGACGACGTGATCTGCCCGCCCGCGCAGTGCGAACGATTCGTGGAACTCGTCCGAGTGCCGCACAGGTACCTCACCTTCGAGGGCGAAGGGCACGGATTCCGCAAGGCGTCCACGAACATCAGCGCACTGGAGGCCGAACTCGCCCTCTACGCCGAGGCGTTCGGATTCCCCGCAGTGAAGGAACAGACCCCGTGGACGAGTTGACCCGCCCCCGCCGTCTCACCCCCGGCGCCCGCGTGGCCGTCGTCGCCCCCAGCGGGCCCGTCCCCGAGGAACGCCTCCAGGCCGGCCTCGACGTCCTGCGCGGCTGGGACCTCGACCCCGTCGCCGCACCCCATGTCCTGGACCGGCACGCCGAGTTCCCCTACCTGGCGGGCACCGACGCCGACCGGGCGGCGGACCTCCAGAACGCCTGGTGCGACCCGGACGTCGACGCCGTGCTGTGCGCGCGGGGCGGATACGGCGTCCAGCGCATGGTGGACCTCCTCGACTGGGACGCGATGCGGGCGGCGGGCCCGAAGGTGTTCGTCGGCTTCAGCGACATCACCGCGCTGCACGAGGCGTTCGCCCGGCGGCTCGGCGTCGTCACCCTGCACGGGCCGATGGCGGCCGGGATCGACTTCGTCAAGAACCCGGACGCGCAGCGGCATCTGCGGGCGACCCTCATGGACCCCGAGTCGGTCCAGACCCTCACCGCGACCGGCGGGGGCGCGCTGGTCGGCGGGCGGGCCCGGGGCGTCGTCCTCGGCGGCTGCCTGTCCCTGCTCGCCGCCGATCTGGGGACGCCGTACGCACGGCCCTCCGCGCGCGGGGGGCTGCTGTGCCTGGAGGACGTGGGGGAGGAGACGTATCGGCTCGACCGCTACCTCACCCAACTGCTGCGCGCCGGCTGGCTGGACGGGGTGCGGGGCGTGCTCCTCGGGTCCTGGGCGGACTGCGACGCCTACCCCCTCGTCCGCGCCATGCTGGTGGACCGGCTCGGCGGGCTCGGGGTGCCGGTCGTGGAGGAGTTCGGGTTCGGGCACGGGGCGGGGGCGCTGACCGTGCCGTTCGGGGTGGCCGGGACGCTCGACGCGGATGCCGGGACGCTCACGCTGGACGCGCCCGCGCTGCGGTGAACGGCGCCGCTCGCCGTGCGGATGCGGCCGGGCGGGGGCACCCTGGTCGCATGAGCCCGAAGACGACCTCCGACAGCGGGGCGAAGAAGGGGGCCGGCGGCCTGCTGACGCCGGGGCGGATCGCCGTCGCGGTGCTGGGTGTGCTCGCCCTCGTCTTCATCTTCGAGAACACCCGCGCGACCAAGATCCGGCTGCTGATCCCCGAGGTCACCATGCCGCTGTGGACGGCGCTGCTGGCCACCGCCGCCGTGGGGGCGCTGTGCGGGGCGTACTTCGTGAGACGGCGCCGCTAGGACACGCCGTACGCTGGTCGGATGCCTCATGACCAGCGTTATCTCGCCGAAGGCCCTCGCGTGGGGATACGTCACTTCACCTACGGGGACGGCGCCGAGTTCACCGCCCGCGCGCGGGAGAGCAAGGAACTGCACCAGCCGTGGCTGTACCCGCCGGACAGCGCCGACGCGTACACGGCGTACGCGTCGCGGCTGATCGAGGACCCGTCCAAGGCGGGGTTCCTGGTGTGCACCAAGGACGACGGGGCGATCGCCGGGTACATCAACATCAACAACATCGTCGAAGGCGCTTTCCAGTGCGGGGCGCTGGGGTACGGGGCCTTCGCGCACGCGGCCGGGCGGGGGCTGATGCGTGAGGGGCTCGACCTCGTCGTCGGGCATGCCTTCGGGCCGATGCGGCTGCACCGGCTGGAGATCAACGTCCAGCCGGGCAACACGGCCTCGATCGCCCTCGCGCGCGGTGCCGGGTTCCGGCTGGAGGGGCTGTCGCCGAAGATGCTCCACGTCGGCGGCGCCTGGCGCGATCACGAGCGCTGGGCGATCACCGTCGAGATGCGGGCTTGACGTTGATCTTCATGGTGTCCAGGTCGGTCACCTTGGACTTCAGGCCGGTGAAGCCGTGGCCCAGCGCCCGCAGCGCCGTCTCCGCGCGGTCCTCGGCGATCGCCCCGGCCATCTCCTCGCCGTCCGCCGCGTCCGACACCACCACGTACCGCATCGAGAAGTGCTTCAGCGGACGCGGCTCGTAGGTGAGCGAGCCGTCCTCGGTGAACCGCATGCTGGACAGGCCGTGGTCCGCGGCCTCGGCGAGCAGCCGCTCCCGGGACTCCTCGGTCAGTCCGTCCCACGTGCCCCGGACGATCACCCGGTAGGTGTGCTGCTCGCTCATCGGTCGCCTTCCCTGTCCGTCGTTCGACCGGCCGACTCTACGGGCGCGGCGCGGGGGAGCCCACGGAATTTCGGGCGCGCGCCCGGCTGCCGCGTGCGGGGAGGGCGCACGGAACGTCCGGCGCCCGCGCACCCCGCCCCCGCTCACCTCGCCGCCGTCACTTCCGGCAGAGCACCTCCCCGTGCAGGACGGCGAACCACGCGTCCTCCTGCCGGCCCCACTCCCGCCACGCCTCGGAGACGGCCGTCAGCTCCTCCCGGGTCGCGTGGCCGCCCCCGGTCGCGCGGTCGGCGTACGCGGAGGCCAGGGTGCGGTCCGCCCACAGGCCGCTCCACCAGGCGCGCTCCTCGGGTGTGGAGAACGTCCAGTTCGCGGAGGTGGCCGTGATGTCCGTGAACCCCGCGGCCAGCGCCCACGACTTGAGACGCCGCCCGGCGTCCGGCTCGCCGCCGTTCGCGCGGGCCACCCTGCGGTACAGGTCGGACCAGGCGTCCATGCCGGCCGAGGCCGGGTACCAGATCATGCCCGCGTAGTCCGAATCGCGGACGGCGACGAAACCGTTCGGCTTGGTCACCCGGCGCATCTCCCGCAGCGCCTGCACCGGGTCGCCGACGTGCTGGAGCACCTGATGGGCGTGGACGACGCAGAACGTGTCGTCCGGGAAGTCCAGCGCGTGGACGTCGGCGACCGCGAAGTCGACGTTCGTCAGACCCCGCCCGGCGGCGGTCGCGCGGGCCTGCTCCAGGACGTCCGGGGCCTGGTCGACGCCCGTGACGTGGCCGTCCGGGACCAGCGCCGCGAGGTCGGCGGTGATCGTGCCCGGACCGCAGCCGATGTCCAGGACCTTCATGTGCGGCTTGAGCGAACTCAGCAGGTACGCCGCCGAGTTGGCCGCCGTGCGCCAGGTGTGCGAGCGCAGGACGGACTCGTGGTGGCCGTGCGTGTAGACGGCCGTCTCCCGTGCTTTCGGCATGACTGTGCCCCTTCGCGTCGTCATCGCCCCGTCGGGCCGGTGCGGTTCTCACCGTAGCGCCGGTCTCCGTATTTTGAGACGATGCGTCTTGCCATGTGGACTGACTGGCCGTCAGGCAGTCCGTGCGATAACGGTTTGCCCTGCTGGTCGCGGGGACGCAGAATGCGTTTCCATGGGACATCTGGAAGCCGCGCATCTCGAGTACTACCTCCCCGACGGGAGGGCGTTGCTCGGCGACGTGTCCTTCCGGGTCGGGGAAGGGGCGGTCGTCGCCCTCGTCGGCCCGAACGGGGCCGGGAAGACGACCCTGCTCCGCCTGATCTCCGGCGAGCTGAAACCGCACGGCGGCTCCGTCACCGTCGGCGGCGGACTCGGCGTGATGCGCCAGTTCGTGGGCTCCGTACGGGACGAGACGACCGTCCGCGACCTACTCGTCTCCGTCGCCCCGCCGCGGATCCGCGAGGCAGCCGGCGCCGTCGACCGCGCCGAGCACGCCCTCATGACCGTGGACGACGAGGCCGCCCAGCTCCAGTACGCGCAAGCCCTCGCCGACTGGGCCGAGGTGCGCGGGTACGAGTCGGAGACCCTGTGGGACATGTGCACCACGGCCGCGCTCGGGGTGCCCTACGAGCGCGCCCAGTTCCGGCAGGTGAGCACGCTCTCCGGGGGCGAGCAGAAGCGGCTGGTGCTGGAGGCGCTGCTGCGCGGCACCGACGAGGTGCTCCTCCTCGACGAACCGGACAACTACCTCGACGTGCCCGGCAAGCGGTGGCTGGAGGAGCGGCTCAAGGAGACCCGCAAGACCGTCCTGTTCGTCTCGCACGACCGTGAACTCCTCGCGCGGGCCGCCGAGAAGATCGTCTCCGTGGAGCCGGGCCCCGCAGGCGCGGACGCCTGGGTGCACGGCGGGGGGTTCGGCACGTACCACGAGGCGCGGCGCGAACGCTTCGCCCGCTTCGAGGAGTTGCGCAGGCGCTGGGACGAGAAGCACGCCCAGCTGAAGAAGCTCGTCCTGTCACTCCGTCAGGCGGCCACCATCAGCCACGAGTTGGCGTCCCGCTACCAGGCCGCGCAGACCCGGCTGCGGAAGTTCGAGGAGGCGGGGCCGCCGCCGGAGCCGCCGCGCGAGCAGGACATCAAGATGCGGCTCAAGGGCGGGCGGACCGGTGTACGGGCCGTCACCTGCAAGGGACTTGAGCTGACCGGTCTGATGAAACCCTTCGACCTGGAGGTCTTCTACGGCGAGCGCGTCGCCGTCCTCGGCTCCAACGGGTCGGGGAAATCACACTTCTTGAGGCTCCTCGCCGGGGAGGAGGTCGCCCACAGCGGCGACTGGAAACTCGGCGCGCGCGTCGTCCCCGGGCACTTCGCGCAGACCCACGCCCACCCCGAACTGTTCGGCCGCACCCTCCTCGACATCCTGTGGACCGACCACGCGCAGGACCGGGGCGCCGCCATGTCCCGGCTGCGGCGCTACGAGTTGACCAACCAGTCCGAGCAGAACTTCGAGCGGCTCTCCGGCGGCCAGCAGGCCCGCTTCCAGATCCTCCTGCTCGAACTGCGCGGCTGCACCGCCCTGTTGCTCGACGAGCCGACCGACAACCTCGACCTGGAGTCCGCCGAGGCGCTCCAGGAGGGCCTGGAGGCGTTCGACGGGACCGTCCTCACCGTCACCCACGACCGGTGGTTCGCCCGCTCCTTCGACCGGTACCTGGTGTTCGGCAGCGACGGGAAGGTGCGGGAGACGACGGAGCCGGTGTGGGACGAGCGGAGGGTGGAGCGGGCGCGGTAGGAACGTCGCTCAGGGGCAGACAGGGCGAGCGCGGGCGTCCGGGGCGGCGTCGGCGTCCGCCCTGGTCGGCGTCGTCCCGGGTTTGCGGGGCAGGGCCCGGGGCAGGCGGAGTGACGTGCTTCGGACCGGAGGCACTCGGTGGAGCCCCGCGCGAGGCGGCTCGTGGTACGGCCGTCGGCCGCGCGGGACGCGCTCCCCCGGTGAACCGTCCAACCCAGAGCACCGGCAAGGGAGTTGCGACGCACCATGCGAAACCAAGCGAGCGCCAAACGCCATCCGCACGACGACGCCCCCGACACCGCCGCCGCCTTCCGCGCACTGGCGGACCTCCCCGAGGGCCACGACCACGACCGCCTGCGCGCCGAGATCGTCGAGGCATGGCTGCCGATGGCAGACCGCCTCGCCGGCCGGTTCCGCAGCCGCGGGGAGAGCCTGGAGGACCTGCGCCAGGTCGCCGCCCTCGGCCTCGTCAAAGCCGTCGACCGCTACGACCCCGCGCGCGGCAACGCCTTCGAGAGCTACGCCGTGCCGACCGTCACCGGCGAGATCAAACGGCACTTCCGCGACCACCTGTGGACCCTGCACGTGCCCCGGCGCGTCCAGGACCTGCGCAACCGGGTCCGCTTCGCCCGCCAGGACCTCGCGCAGGGCGGCGCGCGGCCCACCGTCGCCGAGATCGCCGAACGCGCCCAGCTCAGCGAGGCCGACGTCCGCGCCGGTCTGGAGGCGCTCGACAGCTTCACCGCCCTCTCGCTGGACGCGGAGCTGCCCGGCGGCGACGACGGGTACTCCCTCGGCGACGTCCTCGGGGCGTCCGACCCCGCGCTCGACGTCGTCGTCGACCGCGAGGCCGTGCGGGGGCGCCTGGCGGCGCTGCCCGAGCGGGAGCGGGCCATCCTGTACATGCGGTTCTTCGGGGACATGACACAGAGCCGGATCGCCGAGCGGCTCGGGATCTCGCAGATGCATGTGTCCCGGCTGATCAGCCGGTGCTGTGAGCGGGTGCGGGAACAGGTGCTTCAGGACGCTGCCTGAGGGGTGGCCGGGGGCGGTGTCGGAGGGGGCGTCCGAGGCGTCGTTCACCCGGTCGGGTGGAGCCGTTGCCGCCGAACGAGGGTGCACGCGCGCGTGGTGCCGTGCGGCGGGCTGTGATGGCTGTAAGTCCTCCGCAGCCGTCGCACGTCGCACCTAGGAGTCCCATGCGCCGCAGCGCCCGTGTCCTGTCCGCCGCGATCCTCGCCGGCGGGGTGTTCGCCGCGACACCGGCCGCCGCCGCGGACCCCGCCGCCGAGGTCACCCCGGCGACCGTCTCGCCCGGCTCCACCGTCACCGTCTCCGTCACCTGCGACCCCGTCACCGGTCCGGCCCCGGCCACCCTGGAGGCGACGTCCCTGGCGTTCGCCGAGGACACGGTGAGCCTCCAGCAGGTCCCCGGCGGCGGCCCCGGACCCGTCTACCGGGGCACCGCGCGGATCGCGGGCCCCGGCGAGTTCAGCGGTCAGGAGGGCATCGGGCCCGACTCCGCGTGGACCGTCGAGGGCACGTGTCCGGCGGCCCGGGGGGCCCACGGACGCGCCTGGAGCGCCACCTTCGACGTCTCTCGCGCGGGCGGCAGCGGCCCGGCCCCCTGCACCCGCCCGCCCCAGCAGCCCTGGCCCGACTCCTGCCCCGGCCCGACCGTCCAGCACGGGGTGAAGGCGGGGGCGGGGGGTACGTTCACCGACTCCGCCCCCGCCCTGGTCGCCGGGGGGCTGTTCATCGCGGGGGCGTTCGCTGCGGCGGGGCATCGGCTGTGGCGGAGGAGGACGGCGGCGGGTGGGTGAGGGCGCGGTGCGGAGGGTGGGGGGTTGCGGGGGTGTGGGCGGCGCGGGCGGCCGGGGTGCGGGAAGTGGTGCGCTGGGTGGGGGAGAGGCCGGCGAGGTTCGGGCACCCGGTTCGGGCGGGGGCGTCGGGGACGGCGGTGGGT
>NZ_JBTYMC010000318.1:0-7255 GCF_054880855.1 Streptomyces sp. S6
CGTCCACCTCGATCACGACGTCCCCCCGGGGACGGAGCTGCGGCGCCGGCTCGCGGCGGCCGGTGCGCGGGCTGTGGCGGACGGGACGACGCTGGCGGTCGGGGTCTACGAGGACGTCCCCGACGTCCCCCGGCGCACCCTCGTCCTCGGCGGTGCGCGGTCCGGGAAGTCCGTGGAGGCGGAGCGGCGGCTGGAGGCGTTCCCGGACGTGCTGTACGTGGCGACGGGCGGGACGCGCGGCGGGGACACGGAGTGGGCGGCGCGGGTGTCGACGCACCGGGAGCGGCGTCCGGGGTCGTGGCGTACGGCCGAGACCTGCGATCTGGTCCCGCTGCTGGCCGCCGACGGGCCCTCGCTCCTCGTCGACTGCCTCTCCCTGTGGCTCACGGACGCGATGGACTCCGTCGGGGCGTGGGACGACGCCGAGTGGGCCGACGGCGGCGAGAAGGCCCTGCGGGAGCGCGTCGCCGGCCTCACCGCGGCGATCCGGGGGACCCGGCGGACCGTCGTCCTCGTCTCCAACGAGGTCGGTTCGGGGATCGTCCCGGCGACGCCGTCGGGGCGGCGGTACCGGGACGAGCTGGGGCGGCTGAACGCGGCGGTGGGGGCGGAGTGCGAGCAGGTGGTGCTGGTGGTGGCGGGGCAGGGGGTGGTGTTGCGGGGGTAGGTGCTTCTAGGGGGTGCGTTTTCTGGCGACGATCCGGTAGGTGTTCGAGAAGCGGGTGCGGCGCAGGAGCGGGGCCAGGGCGTGGTCCAGGGCCGTCGCCAGGGCCGTGACCGGGGTGGTGAGCGGGAGGGCGCGAGCGGGGAGGTGGCGGGTCAGGAAGAGGGCTGTGGCCGCCGCCAGGTCGTACGGGACGTGGGCCGTGCGGTGGTCTGTCGTGACGATGTCGCAGCCCTGGGACTCCAGTTCTGTGCGGAGGTTGTCCGCGGGGATGAGGTGGGGGTGGCCTGCGGGGTGCCACCATGCGCCGAGGAGGGGGGCGAAGGCGCTGGTGGGGTCGGGGAGTTCGAGGAGGAGGTGGCCGCCGGGGCGCAGGGTGCGCAGGGCGGCGGTGAGTTCGGCTCGGGGGTCCGGGGTGTGTCCGAGGTGGTGGAGGAGGCTCACCACGTCGTAGCGGGCGTCCAGGGCGGGGCCCAGTTCGTGGTGGGCCTCCTCCACCCGGCCCGCGAGGCGTGCGCGGTCGACGCGGGTCGTGGGGTCGACGCCGTCGAAGGACGTGTAGGTGAACAGGTCCTTGGCGGCTTCGGGGAAGCGCGCGTGGCCGGTGCCGACGTCCAGCCAGCTCTCGGGTTCGGGGAGGCCGGTCATGGCCTGGGCGGTGGCGCGCAGGCGGCGCCGGGTGGTGCGGGCGGCGAGGACCCGGTCCAGGAGTTCCCCGCGTACGCCGCGCCGGTGCGGGGCCTCGGAGGCGGGGCGGGGGTTCTGGAAGGCGTGGGCGCAGTCCTGGCACTCGTCGACGGCGAACGTGCCGGGGCGGCGGGTGCGGAGGCTGCTGGATCCGCACCAGGGGCAGTCTTCGCGGCGCGGTTCCTGGAGGTCCTGCATCGGGGCTCCCCGTGGGCGGCGGGTGGAGAAGGCGGGTACGACAATCTTCGCGAAACGGAACGTATGGGATCGCGATCTTGCGTGCAACGACGCCGCACCCCCGGGGTGGTGACGTGGCGCGGAAAGTGTTCGACCCGGGCCGGTACTGTTCGGCGAATGAGCTCGCTTAATCTCGACGACTTCACGGATCTGATCGAGCGCCCCGACGGCGGGGTGCGGCGCGACGCGGAGGCGCGTCGGGAGCGTCAGATCGTGCCGCCCGGTGCGCTGGGGCGCCTGGACGAACTGGGTGAGTGGCTGGCGGCGGCGCAGGGTTCGGTCCCGGTGCGGCCCGTCGACAAGCCGCGTGTCGTGCTGTTCGCCGGGGATCACGGGATCGCGGAACTGGGTGTCTCGGCGCACCCCGCCGGGAGCGCCGCGGACCTGGTCCGGGCGGTCCTGGAGGGCGCTCGCCCCGTTTCCGTCCTCGCGCGCCGCGCCGGGGTTCCCGTGCGTGTCGTCGACATGTCCCTGGACTGCGAGCCGGACGCCTTCCCCGCCGACGTCGTCCGCCACCGGGTGCGGCGTGGCAGTGGGCGGATCGACATCGAGGACGCGCTGACCCTGGAGGAGGCGGAGGCGGCGTTCCGGGCGGGGGTCGCCGTGGCCGACGAGGAGGCGGACTCCGGGACCGACCTCGTGGTGCTGGGCGATGTGAGTGTGGGCGGGACGACGGCCGCCGGTGTGCTCATCGCGGCGCTGTGCGGGACGGACGCGTCCGTCGTGACCGGGCGTGGCGGGGTCGCGATCGACGACCTGGCGTGGATGCGCAAGTGCGCGGCGATCCGGGACGCGCTGCGGCGGGCGCGGCCGGTGCTGGGCGACCAGCTGGAGCTGCTGGCGACAGTGGGCGGCGCCGACCTCACCGCGATGACGGGGTTCCTGCTCCAGGCGGCCGTCCGCAAGATGCCCGTCGTCCTCGACGGTGTCGTCGCCGCCGCCTGTGCGCTGGTCGGGCAGCGGGTCGCGTTCCGGGCGCCGGACTGGTGGCTGGCCGCGCACAAGTCGGGGGAGCCGGGGCAGGCGAAGGCGCTGGACCGGATGGCCCTGGAGCCGCTGCTCGAACAGAACGTGCGGGTCGGCGAGGGTGCGGGCGGGATGCTCGCGCTGCCGTTGGTGCAGGCCGCCGCCGCGTTGGCCGCGGAGCTGCCGGAGGAGCCCGCGAAGGACGACAGCGCGTCCGCCTATGAAGACCTGCCGTAAAGGTAAGTAAGGGGGACATACCATCCCGAACCATGGGAAGCGTTCGGGCTGGTGTCGTCGTCTGGTATCTACGGGTCGTCGCGTTCGTCAACTTCCTCAGCGGGGTGTGGGTTTCGCTGGGGCAGAGCGTCCGGCAGCACAATCAGGCGGATCTGTTCACGCCCTATCTGCTGACCGCCGGGTTCTCCTCCGGGGTTTTCGCCGCTTTTCTCGCCGTGATGACGAGACGGCGGAAAAGGGCCGCCTGGATTCTCAATCTCGGGCTCAGCGGGGCGTTTCTCGTGCTGTTCGCGGTGGCCCTGCTGCTGCCCGAGATCCGGCGGGCCCCGCAGAACTGGGTGTCTTTCGCGGTCACCGCCGCGTTCTTCGGGGCGCTGCTCGCCGGGCGGCGTGAGTTCTACGCCAAGGGGGACCGGGCCAACCCCAGGCTCGCGGCCCTCGTCGCCGGGTTCGGGCTGCTCGGGGCGTCCGTGGTGGCCGGGGCGCTGGTGAGCCTCACGGATCGGGCGGCCGTGCCGGCGGGGTTCGTCCGGCAGTGGTGGTACGGGGTCCTGCGGCTCGTGTCCGTGTCGGCGGACGAGGCGGGCGTGCCCGGGGTGTCGCCGCCGACCTGGGTCGACGTCACCGTCAACGCGATGAGCACTCTTCTCGTCCTCGCCGTGCTGTATGCCGCGTTCCGGTCCCGGAAAGCCGTCGATCCGCTGAGCCACGAGGACGAGAGACGTCTGCGTGAACTGCTCGACCGGCACGGGGAGCGGGACTCTCTCGGGTATTTCTCGCTGCGCCGGGAGAAGAGTGTCGTGTGGTCGCCGTCGCACAAGGCGGCGATCGCCTATCGGGTCGTCGGCGGGGTCTCACTGGCCTCGGGGGATCCGCTGGGGGATCCGGAGGCGTGGCCGGGGGCGATCGAGCCGTGGCTCGGCGAGGCGCGGGCGCACGGGTGGATCCCGGCGGTGATGGGTGCCGGGGAGGAGGCGGGGAACGTGTACCGGCGGCACGGTCTCGACGCGCTGGAACTCGGGGACGAGGCGATCGTGGACGTGGACGGGTTCACGCTGGAGGGCAGGGCGATGCGGACCGTGCGGCAGGCGTACAACCGGGTGCTGCGGGCGGGGTACACCGTCCGGATCCGGCGGCACGAGGAGGTGCCGGAGACAGAGATGGCCGAGTTGGTGCGGCGGGCGCGGGAGTGGCGGGACGGGGCCACCGAGCGCGGGTTCAGCATGGCGCTCGGGCGGCTCGGGGACCCCCGGGACGGGCGGTGCGTGGTGGTGGAGTGCTCCGACGCCGGGGGTGCGCCGAGGGCGGTGCTGTCGTTCGTGCCGTGGGGGCCGTGCGGGCTGTCGCTGGATCTGATGCGGCGTGACCACGACGGCGACAACGGGCTGATGGAGTTCATGGTCATCGAACTCCTGCGCCGCGGCAGAGAGATCGGGATCACTCAGGTGTCGCTCAACTTCGCGATGTTCCGCTCGGTCTTCGAACGTGGAGCCCGGCTCGGTGCCGGGCCGGTGCTGCGGCTGTGGCGGTCGCTGCTCGGCTTCTTCTCCCGGTGGTGGCAGATCGAGTCCCTCTACCGGGCCAACGCGAAGTACCGGCCGGTCTGGGAGCCGAGGTTCCTGCTCTTCGAGAAGAGCGCGGACCTGCCCCGGATCGGGCTGGCGTCGGCGCGGGCGGAGGGGTTCCTGGAAACGCCGGGCCGGCTGATCGGAGAGCGACGATGGCTGTCGGGGGACAGACGATGAGTGGTGGACGGCGGCTGTGGGACGCCCTCGTGCGGTGGGCCCGTGTCGAGTGGGGGCCGCTGTATCTCGCCGCGCGGCGCCGGTGGGCCGTCCCCGTGATGACCGTCGCGGCGGTGTGCACGACCTCGGTCATACAGGCCGTCCAGCACCTCGACCGGGGCTATCGGATCGTCCATGACCTCGGCGCCGTCCGCGCCCAGGACCCCCTCCCCCTCGCCCTCCTGCGCACCCCCCTCTCCCTCTTCGTCCCCGCGCTCGACCTGCCGGTCTGGGGCGCCCTCGCGCAGATCCTCCTCGTCTTCGGGCTCGCGGAGCTCTGTCTCGGCTGGTGGCGGACCCTCGCCGTCGCCTACACCGCGACCCTCGCCGGCACGCTGTACGCCCGCGCGGGCATCGCTCTCGGGACCGACGTCCCCGTCCTCGGGCTGCCCGCGTCCGACGCGAAGATCGTGGACACGGGGCCTTCCGCCGCCGTCGTGGGGCTGGCCGTGTTCCTCGCGTGGCGGTACCGGGCGTACGTGACCGGGGGTGCGGTGGTGCTGGCGATGCTGGTGGAGGTGGTGGTCAAGCCGAATCTCGCGGGGAAGGAGCATGTGGTGGCGATCGCCGCGGTGGTGGGGCTGGTGGGGGTCGTGGAGTGGTGGGGGCGGCGGACCGGGAGGCGGGAGCATGGGCGGGCCGAGTGGGGTTCGGGGACGGCAGGGGTGCGGGGCGGGCATCCGTACGACGGTTCCGAACTCGACGCCGGGCGCTTCGACGACCGGTTTCGGCCGGTGCCGAGCCGAGGGGAGGAGGAGCGGGACGGGGGTGGGGGGTGAGGCGTTCTTCAGCGTGCCGACTTCTGGTGTGACGACTTCTGGTGTGCCGGGTCCGGTTTGCCGCCGAGCAGTTCCTCCAGCCCTCTGCGCAGGCGCGACCAGCGGCGGTCGTGGCGTTCGGCCCGGCGCTCGGCGCGGGCTCGGGCCCGGGGGCGGCGGGTGTAGAAGTGGCGGGCCCAGGGGGAGGCGGGGCGGGCCAGGCGGATCGCGCCGATGAGGGCGACCGTGGGGACGATGGCGCCGAAGATGGCGGTGCGGGCCTTGCCCTTGGAGAGGGCGACGAGGGAGAGCAGGAAGTTGACGCCGACCGTGGACAGGGCGACTCCCCGGCCCGCCACTTCGTCGTCCGAGAGGTCGTTCACGCCGAGCGGGGAGTAGCCGAGGAGGACCAGGCCGACCAGGGCTGCCGTCAGCACCACCACCTCGACGCTCTTTCGGCCCTCCTCGCTCCAGTACACGTCGTCCAGGTGCAGGATCAGCGCGAACTCGTCCAGGACCAGGCCCGTGCCGGCGCCGAAGCAGACCGCCGAGACGCAGGCACCGGCGCCGTGCGAGCCGCTCGCGACGGCGCCGAAGCCGCCGATGACGGTGAGGACGATCCCGGGTACGACGTGGTGGATGTGCAGGCCGCCCGCCTTGACGTTGCCGAACGGGCCCTTGCCCGCGCGGATCAGGCGGGTGACGAGACGGGTGAGGAGGAAGGTGAGGACGAAGGCGGTGAGGGCCAGGAGGAGGGGGAGTTTGCCCGGTTCTACGATGTTCCGTTGGAGCCAATGTCCCATGTGCGCACTTTATTCCTGTTGGGGGTGGGGGGGCTGGTCGGTGGTGAGGTCGTCGGTGGGGTGGTCGGTGAGGTCGTCGGTGGGGGTCGGTCGGGTCGTCGGATAATCTGCCCCGATGCCCTCGATGTCCGCCAGTTTCTCCCTGCACGGCCTTCGGTTCGCCTTCGGCACGCTGACGGTGCTGCCCGTGCGCGTCCACCGGTGGGACCGGGAGGCGGCGAGCGGCGGCATGCGGGTCGCTCCGCTGGTCGGGGTGGTGGTGGGCGGGTGCGCCGCCGCCGCGGGAGTGCTGCTGCTCGCCCTCGGCACGGGGACGATGCTCGCCGCGGTCGCCTCCGTCGCCGTCCCCGCCGTCCTCACACGCGGGCTCCATCTCGACGGGCTCGCCGACACCGCCGACGGGCTCGGCAGCGGGAAGCCCCCCGAGGACGCCCTGCGCATCATGAAACAGTCCGACATCGGGCCGTTCGGTGTACTCACCTTGGTACTCGTCCTGCTGGCCCAGGTCGCCGCACTGTCCGAGATCTACGGCGACTCCTGGACCCGGGGCGCCTTCGCCACCCTGCTGTCCGCGGTGACCGCCCGACTGGCCTTGACGTTCACCGCCCGCACGGGCGTACCCGCCGCCCGGCCGGAGGGGCTGGGAGCGGCCGTCGCGGGGGTGGTGCCGGTGCGGTGGGCCTGGGGTGTCGGGGGGGCCGTCGTGATGTGCGCGGGAGTGGTGGGGTGGCCGGCCGGGGCCGCCCTCGCCGTTCCCGCCGTCGTGTTGGGAGTCTGCGCGGCGGAGTTGCTGCTGCGTCGGTGCCGGGAGAGGTTCGGCGGGGTGACGGGGGATGTGTTCGGGGGGGTTGCCGAGGTGGCGGGGGTGGTGAGTCTGGTGGTGCTGGCGGTGGGGTGAGGGGAGGATGGGGTGGGTGCGGTGAGTGGGCGAGTGCGGGTCGCGTACGGCTGATCGCGCAGTTCCCCGCGCCCCTAAAAGACTCACAGTGCGGATCCGTCGTGGCTGACCCAGGGCGACTCTGGTGCGCAATTCGGCTGGTCAGGTGGCTAGTTGGGTGTAGAGGCGTGTGAGTCGGGTGGTGTTTCTGGGACGTGGTGCCGGGTCGTTCCAGTAGGCGT
>NZ_JBTYMC010000319.1:0-7205 GCF_054880855.1 Streptomyces sp. S6
CGGCGGGTGTCCGCACGGGGCCCGGGAGGGGCATCGGCGGGCCGTCGCCGCGTTCCTGGTCAAGCGGGACGGGTTCGCCGCGGGTGAGGGGGTGCCGGCGGCCGTCGCGCACTCCGCGTTCGCCTCCCGGCAGTGGGTCTCCGAGGAGCTGACCCAGTCCGCCGGGGACGTCGCCGAGCGGGGGCGGGCCGAGGGGGAGGCGTGGCTCGCCGGGCTGTGGCGGTGGACCGTCGTCCCGGTGTGGGCGGGGGTCGTCGTCCTGCTGCTCGGTCAGGCGCTGACCGCTGTCGGCTCCGGGTGGAGCACCGCCCGGACGGCCGGGCTGCTGGCCGCCGTGGTCGTGGGGTGCGCGCTGAGCGCCGCGTCCTGGTTCCACCGGGCGCGGGGCGGGGCGCTCGCGCCGGTCATCGGGGAGGACAACCGGCTCTCCACCTCCCGTGTCGTGGCCGGGAGCTGGGTGCTGGTCGTCGCGTACTCCGTGCTCGTCCTCGTCGGGGAGCTGGCCGCCGCGTCCGGTTCCGGCGAGCGGGACGCGCTGCTCGACGGGCTCGAACTCGCCCGGGGCGCCGGGGTGGTGACCGTGCTCGCCGTCGTCTGCGGGATCGCCGTGCTGGTGCGGCGAGTTGTGGGGGTGCGGGTGCTGGGGCAGCGCCTTCAGAAGGTGCGGGCGCACCGGCCGCGCGCCGCCGACCTGTTGACCGACGACTCCGGGCGGGGCGCGTTCGCCGACATCCAGTACGTCGTGATCAGCGGGGTCGCCCTGGTGTTCACCCTCGTACGGCTCGGCCGGCGGCCCGATCAACTCCCCGATCTTCCCTGGGGACTTGCCCTGGTCGTGCTGGTCTCGGCCGGGACCTATCTCGCCGGGAAGTACGCCGAGGGCGGGCGGCCGGTGATCCTCTCCGTGGTGCGCTCGCGGGAGGCCGGGGACCTCGACGGGCCCATCCGCTCCGGGGACGACATCGAGATCCGGGGGGCCGGGTTCGTGCCGCCGGGGGCGCAAGGGGCCGATCGGCTGGCCCGGATGGTCGTCCGGGTGGGGGCCGTGCACGTGCAGGTGCCGCTGGTGCCGGTCGTCGGGGGGTTCAGCAATCCGACGGACGCGGTGCTGACCGTGCCGGTGCCGGCGGAGGTGGAGCCGGGGAAGGTGGAGGTGCAGGTGGTGACGGCCGCGGGGGTGGAGACGGGGCGGTATGAGATCGAGGTGGGGGAGTAGGGGCGGCGGTGTGAGGGCCTCGGCTGGTGCCGGGGTGCCGGGGTGCCGGGGTGCCGGGGTGCCGGGGTGCCGGGCGGCAGCGGGTCGGCGCCGGTGACCGTTGGCTGTCGCTTTGCTGTCAGTCAGGGGCGGTGGTGAGCGGGACGCGGGTCCCGTCCGTATCGTCTGGTGAGGGGTTCACAGCGAGGTGGACGAGAGGTGGCGGACTGCAATGGCTCATGGGATGCGCACGGACACCTATCCTTCCGCGGTCGGCGGCGGGCGGAACTGGCGTGACATGGCGACGCGGTACGCGCTCGTGCCGCTGCGGGTGTTCCTCGGGGTGACCTTCGTCTATGCCGGGCTGGACAAGCTGACCGACAGCGCGTTCATGAAGGACTCGGGCCCCGGGTCCGTCGGGGACACCATGCGGGCCGTGAAGGACTCCTCGGCGATTCCCGCGCTGGTGGATCTGGCGCTGAAGAGCCCCGTCGGGTTCGGATACGCGATCGCGCTCGGTGAACTGGCCGTCGGGATCGGGGCGTTGCTGGGGCTGCTGACACGGCTCGCCGCCCTCGGCGGGCTGCTCATCTCGCTGAGCCTGTGGCTGACGGTGAGCTGGGCGTCCGACCCGTATTACTACGGCAATGATCTGCCGTACATGATGGCCTGGCTGCCGTTCGTGCTGGGCGGGGCGTCGGTGCTGTCGGTCGATGCGGTGCTGAGGGAGAGGCGGCGCAAGGACGGGGGGCTCGGGGCGCTGTAGGGCGGACCTGAGGTCGGTGGTGTGGGGGCAGGCTCCGTTCGGTCGGGGCGGGCCCCCTTTTCTCTTGCCCTCGGGGCCGGCCTCTTTTCGCGTGACTGGTGCCGGGAGGGGTGAGGCCGGTGGGGTGCCGGGGTCCGAGGACGCGGGGTGCTCGGGTCAGGGTTCCTTTCTGTCCCAGGGCGCGGTCCGGGGCGTGGACTCGGGGGCCGGAGTCGAGGTGGGTGTCGACGCAGGCGGCGCGGTGGGTGGCGCGGTGGACGTCGGTGCAGGCGTCGGGTTCGCGGCGCCGCCGCTCGCGCGGGACCGGCGTCTGCGGACCGAGCGGGCCGTCGCCCCCGCTGTGCCGGCCAGGGCGAGGCCGATCAGGACGACAGGGACGGCGGCGAACCACGGGGTCTCCCAGAGGCCGCCCGCGTCGCCCGCGTAGATCACGCCGGCCAGGGCGAAGAAGAGGCCCGCGACGAGGCGGCCGGGGCGGAACTCATGACGCGGCACGGGTCACCTCCGCCTGGCCGACGCCCACGTGGACGGAGAGGTCGAGGGTGCCGGCCGGGGTGGTGCCGGCGGCGGGGGTGAGGGTGACTTCCTTGTGGCGTCCCGGCTCCACGTCCACGTCCTTCTTGTTCTCGCCCGGCAGTCGGATGTCTCCCAGGCCCACATCGACACTCAGGCGCACGGTGAGGCCCTGAGGGACGATCACGCGCAGTTGGCCCATGCCGACGCTGATGTCCGTACCGGCGCCGGTCGTCTTCGTGAGGTCGAGGGCGGTGAGGTCCAGGGTGCCCTTGCCCGTGCCCAGGTCGTAGGAGGGCAGGAGCTGCGTCGAGGTGGTGGGTTTCCACGTCGTGTCGAGCCACTGGGTGGTGATGTTCTTCGGGACGGTCGTCGTCGCCGCGAGGAGGCCTGCGGTGACCAGGGCCAGGAAGAACGAGCCCGCGCCCGTGCGGCCCAGGAGGGAGCTGACGGCGATGCCGAGGCCGAGGACGATCAGGGTGGCCGAGAGGCCGGCCTGGAGGCTCGTCCCCAGCGGGTGGTCGTCCCAGGTGAGGCGGGTGGTCAGGGCGCCCGCTCCGAGGGAGAGGAGGAAGAGCCAGCCGCCGATCCAGCGGGGGAGGCGGGCGGCGGGCCGGCGCGGGGCGTGGAAGTGGTGCGGCTGGTGGTGGCCGGGGTGCTGGTGGCGCGGGTGCTGGTGGCGGTGGCCCGAGAGGTCGACCGTCGTGAACCTGCCGAGGTCGGGGGTGCCGGAGTCGCCCGGACCCCACAGGTAGCCCGTACCCCCGACGTGGGTGCCGTCCTTGACGATCGGGTCGCGCCACCAGGACGGGAACGTCACTGTCATCGGCGGGGCCTTCGGCTCCGGCGGTGCGTCGGCGGCGGCCTGCGCGGTCAGGGGGGCCGTCTCGGAGGTGTCGCGGTTGCGGGACCAGTAGCCGGCGCCCGCGAGGAGGAGGGAGAGGACCGCGGCGAACATGAGGACGTCGCCGTTCCTCAGCATCGACAGGAAGATCCCGCAGCCGACCAGGGCGAACAGCACGGCGGCCAGGGCATGGCCGTCGACCCGGCCGGTGAGGAGCCTGCGCACCTCGTTCTCCTCGTCGTCCTCGTAGGGGACGAAGAGCCAGACGAAGCCGTAGAGGATGAGGCCGATGCCGCCCGTCGCGGACAGGACGGCCAGCGTGATGCGGAAGATCACCGGGTCCATGTCGCACTGGCGGCCCAGCCCCGCGCACACGCCCGCGATCATCTTGTGCTCGCGGTCCCGGCGGAAGGGGAGGGCGCCGGGCTCGGGCTGCTCCGCCGTCGCCGTCGCTCCCTGGGCCTTCTTTCCGCGCAGGCCCGGGTCCGCGTCGGAGGGGCCCCTCGGCTCGTCCGACGCGGAGTCCGCGGCGTGCTCGTGATCTGCCATGCCTCCATGGTGGCGGGTCCAGGCCCCTCGTGGGAGCCGGAACGACCCTGGTCCGACCCTGATATCGGCCCTGAGGGGAGACCAGGGGACCGTTCGACTCCTGAGGGTGCCGGGATCAGGGGAGTCTCGGGGGCGAACCCTGATGTCAAGGCCGCCCGGCCGTGGAAACATCGTCGGCATGCCGGAAGCCGCAGCAGCACCCCTCGTCGAACCGCGGCCTTCGCGCAAGCTCTACCGCAGCAGCGACGGTCGCTGGCTGGGCGGAGTGGCGCGAGGGCTCGCCGGGCATCTCGGGCTGCCCGTGATCTGGGTCCGGCTCGTGTTCGTCGGCCTGTTCATGGGCGAGGGCCTCGGCGCCCTCCTCTACGCGGCGTTCTGGTTCTTCGTCCCGCTCGGCGTCGGAGGTGTCGCCGGCCAGCGCCCGCCGTCCCTGGTGACCACGGAGACCGGTCCTGACGGCCGCCGCAAGCTCGTCGCCCGCAAGCCCGACAAGGGTCAGCTTCTCGCCCTGCTCCTCATGGTCGTCCTGGCCATGGTGTTCGTCGGCAGCGTCGATGTCGGCAGTGGCGCCAGTGTGTACTTCCTGCCGATCGTCCTGGTCGGCGCCGGGGTCGCCCTCGTCTGGCGGCAGGCCGACAACTCCCGCCGGGCCCGCTGGGTCGAGGTGGGCCGCCGTCGGCGCACGCTGACGCTGGTGCGCACACTCGGCGGTGTCCTCCTCGTCACCGCCGGTGTCTCCGGTGTCTTCGTCCTCCAGGGCTCCGCGGCCCACCTCGGGTCGGTCCTCCAGGCGGCCCTCGCCGTCCTCGTGGGGATCACCTTGCTCGCCGGCCCGTACCTCGTCCGGATGACGCAGGACCTCTCCGAGGAGCGCCTCATGCGCATCCGCGCCCAGGAGCGTGCCGAGGTCGCGGCCCACGTCCACGACTCGGTGCTCCACACCCTGACGCTGATCCAGCGCAACGCGGAGAACGCCTCGGAGGTGCGCAGGCTCGCCCGCGCGCAGGAACGCGATCTGCGCACCTGGCTCTACAACCCTGAGGGCACCGGCAAGGACGAGGAGGACGAACCCGCCACGGTCGCCGACGCGGTCCGCCGCAACGCCGCCGAGGTGGAGGACAAGCACGGGGTGCCGATAGAGGTGGTGATCGTCGGCGACTGCGAGCTGGACGAGAGGACGTCCGCGCAGATGCAGGCCGCGCGCGAGGCGATGGTCAACGCCGCCAAGTACGGTGGCGAGGGAGGGGCCGTCCAGGTCTATGCCGAGGTCGAGGGGAAGACGGTGTTCGTGTCCGTCAGGGACCGCGGACCCGGTTTCGACCCCGACTCGATACCCGCCGACCGCATGGGCGTCAGAGAATCGATCATCGGGCGCATGGAGCGCAACGGCGGCACGGCGCGGGTGCGGGCCGTGCCCGGCGGCGGGACGGAAGTCGAGCTGGAGATGGAGAGGGTGGACAAGACGTGATGAGCGAGTCGACAGAAGAGACCGGGGCGACCGAGGTGACGGGGGCCGGGGAGACGGGGGCCGGGGAGACACCCCCGGGTGGTGGCTCCGGCGGGGAGCGGCGGGTGCGTGTGGTGCTCGTCGACGACCACCGGATGTTCCGGACGGGCGTCCAGGCCGAGATCGGGCGTACGGACGAGACGGGGGTGGAGGTCGTCGGGGAGGCGGCGGACGTCGACCAGGCGGTCACCGTCATCACGGCGACGCGCCCCGAGGTGGTCCTCCTGGACGTCCACCTGCCCGGGGGCGGCGGCGTCGAAGTCCTGCGCCGGTGCGCCGACATGGCGAGCGACACCGAGCGGCCGGTGCGGTTCCTCGCACTGTCCGTGTCGGACGCTGCGGAGGATGTCATCGGGGTGATCCGGGGCGGTGCGCGCGGGTACGTCACCAAGACGATCACCGGGACCGATCTGGTGGCCTCCATCTTCCGGGTGCAGGAGGGAGACGCGGTCTTCTCCCCGAGGCTCGCCGGCTTCGTCCTCGACGCCTTCGCCTCCACCGACGCGCCCCCGGTCGACGAGGACCTCGACCGCCTCACTCAGCGCGAGCGGGAGGTGCTGCGGCTCATCGCGCGCGGGTACGCGTACAAGGAGATCGCCAAGCAGCTCTACATCTCCGTCAAGACCGTCGAGTCCCATGTCTCGGCGGTCCTGCGGAAGTTGCAGCTCTCGAACCGGCATGAGCTGACACGGTGGGCGACGGCTCGTCGGCTGGTGTGAGGGGCGGGCCTGCCGGCTCGGGTGGTGAACTCGCGGCGCTCGTCGGGGAGTCGGCCGCTCCGGTGGCACCGTTTCCCTCACGACACCCGGGTCGCCCCCGCGAACGGCATCTCGTCGATGGGGGCGATACGGACGGGGGCGGAGGGGTTGGGGGCGTGGATCATCTTGCCGTCGCCGATGTAGAGGCCGACGTGGCTGATGCCGGAGTAGAAGAAGACCAGGTCGCCGGGGAGGAGCTGGGAGCGGGAGACGCGCCGGCCGGCGCCGATCTGGGCGTAGGTGGTGCGGGGGAGGGAGAGCCCGGCGGAGCGGTACGCGGCCTGGACGAGACCGGAGCAGTCGAAGGCGTCGGGCCCGGTCGCGCCCCACACGTAGGGGCTGCCGAGTTTGGAGTAGGCGTAGGCGACGGCGGCGCCCGCGCGGGAGTCGGGGGCCTGGGCGGCGGCCGAGGGGTCGGGCAGGGCGGTACGGGCGCTGCGGGAGGCGCGCTGGGCCGGGGCACCGGCGCCGGTCGTCGAGGTGTCTCCGAGGACCTGTCGCCGTTCCTGCTCCGAGAGTTGGGCGAGCAGGCGGCGGGCCGTACCGAGCTTCGCGGTGACGGTCTCCTTCTTGCGGCGCAGTTCGGCCCGGCGGGCGGCGAGGGAGTCGAGTTCGACGCGCGCGGCGCCGCGCAGCCGTTCGACCTCGGCGAGCCGGCGTCGTACACGGGAGACGGCGGCGGACTGGCGGGCGTCCGCGCGTTCGGCGAAGGCGGCGCCGTCCAGGTAGTGGTCGGGGTCGGAGGAGAGGGCGAGCTGGACGGTGGGGGCGAGGGTGCCGTCGCGGTACTGGGCGGCGGCGAGTGAACCCAGTTTGTCGCGCTCGGAGTTGAGTTCGGCCTCCTGCCGGGCCGCCTCGTCCCGCAGGGAGTCCAGGCGCCGCTCGGCCTTCTGGGCCTTCTCCTGGGCGCCGTTGTACTGCTCGGTGGCCACCTCGGCCTCCCGGTACAGCTTGTCCACCTTCGCCTTCACCTGGGCCGCCGTCGGCGCCGGCGCGGCCTGTCCGGTCCCGTCGAAGGCCGTCGCGGTCGCCGCGTCCGCGAGAGCGAGGGTCGCCGCGGTGCGGGCGGTGTG
>NZ_JBTYMC010000320.1:0-7185 GCF_054880855.1 Streptomyces sp. S6
CCCAAGCCGAAGGCCGCCGCCGTGACGACCCCCGCCGCCTCGCCCGCGAAGGAGGCCCCCGAGGGCCCCGAGCTCGTGACCCTGCGCGGTCCGGCCGCCGCCGTCGCGAAGAACATGAACGCCTCCATCGAGGTCCCCACGGCGACGTCCGTGCGCGCGGTCCCGGTGAAGCTGCTCTTCGACAACCGCATCGTCATCAACAACCACCTCAAGCGCGCCCGGGGCGGGAAGATCTCCTTCACGCACCTCATCGGGTACGCGATGGTGCAGGCCATCAAGGCGATGCCGGCGATGAACTACTCCTTCGCGGAGAAGGACGGCAAGCCGACGCTGGTCAAGCCGGCGCACGTCAACTTCGGTCTCGCGATCGACCTGGTGAAGCCCAACGGCGACCGCCAGCTCGTCGTCGCCGGCATCAAGAAGGCCGAGACGCTCGGCTTCTTCGAGTTCTGGCAGGCGTACGAGGACATCGTCCGCCGCGCCCGCGACGGCAAGCTGACGATGGACGACTTCACCGGCGTCACCGTCTCCCTGACCAACCCCGGCGGCCTCGGCACCGTCCACTCCGTGCCGCGTCTGATGCCCGGCCAGTCCGTGATCATGGGCGTCGGCTCGATGGACTACCCGGCGGAGTTCCAGGGCACCTCGCAGGACACCCTGAACAAGCTCGGCATCTCCAAGGTCATGACGCTCACGTCGACCTACGACCACCGGGTCATCCAGGGCGCCGCGTCCGGCGAGTTCCTCCGGATCGTCGCGAACCTCCTGCTCGGCGAGAGCGGTTTCTACGACGACGTCTTCAAATCGCTGCGGATCCCCTACGAGCCGATCCGCTGGCTCAAGGACATCGACGCCTCGCACGACAACGACGTGACGAAGGCCGCCCGCGTCTTCGAGCTGATCCACTCCTACCGGGTGCGCGGTCACGTGATGGCCGACACCGACCCGCTGGAGTACCAGCAGCGCAAGCACCCCGACCTGGACATCACCGAGCACGGCCTCACCCTGTGGGACCTGGAGCGGGAGTTCGCGGTCGGCGGGTTCGCCGGCAAGTCCCTGATGAAGCTGCGCGAGATCCTCGGTGTGCTGCGCGACTCGTACTGCCGCACCACCGGCGTCGAGTTCATGCACATCCAGGACCCGAAGCAGCGCAAGTGGATCCAGGACCGCATCGAGCGCCCGCACTCCAAGCCGGAGCGCGAGGAGCAGCTGCGGATCCTGCGCCGCCTGAACGCGGCGGAAGCCTTCGAGACGTTCCTCCAGACCAAGTACGTCGGCCAGAAGCGGTTCTCCCTGGAGGGCGGCGAGTCCGTCATCCCGCTGCTCGACGCGGTCATCGACTCCGCCGCCGAGTCCCGCCTCGACGAGGTCGTCATCGGCATGGCCCACCGCGGCCGGCTCAACGTCCTCGCGAACATCGTCGGCAAGTCCTACGCGCAGATCTTCCGCGAGTTCGAGGGCAACCTCGACCCGAAGTCGATGCACGGCTCCGGCGACGTCAAGTACCACCTGGGCGCGCAGGGTACGTTCACCGGTCTGGACGGCGAGGAGATCACCGTCAGCCTGGTCGCGAACCCCTCGCACCTGGAGGCCGTCGACCCGATCGTCGAGGGTGTCTCGCGCGCCAAGCAGGACATCATCAACAAGGGCGGCACGGACTTCACGGTCCTGCCCGTCGCGATCCACGGCGACGCGGCCTTCGCCGGCCAGGGCGTGGTGGCCGAGACCCTGAACATGTCGCAGCTGCGCGGCTACCGCACCGGCGGCACGGTCCACATCGTCATCAACAACCAGGTCGGCTTCACGGCGGCTCCCGAGTCGTCCCGCTCCTCCATGTACGCCACCGACGTGGCCCGCATGATCGAGGCGCCGATCTTCCACGTCAACGGCGACGACCCCGAGGCCGTCGTCCGGGTCGCGCGGCTCGCGTTCGAGTTCCGGCAGGCGTTCAACAAGGACGTCGTGATCGACCTGCTGTGCTACCGCCGCCGCGGTCACAACGAGTCGGACAACCCGGCGTTCACGCAGCCGCTGATGTACGACCTGATCGACAAGAAGCGCTCGGTGCGCAAGCTGTACACCGAGTCCCTGATCGGGCGCGGCGACATCACGCTGGAAGAGGCCGAGCAGGCGCTCCAGGACTACCAGGGCCAGCTGGAGAAGGTGTTCACGGAGGTCCGTGAGGCCACCGCGCTGACGCCCGCCACCGGTGCCCCGGAGGCGCAGGACGGGTTCCCGGTCGCCACGGCCACCGCGATCTCCTCCGAGGCGGTCAAGCGGATCGCCGAGTCCCAGGTCAACATCCCGGACCACATCACGGCCCACCCGCGCCTGCTGCCGCAGCTCCAGCGCCGGGCGGCCATGGTCGAGGACGGGACGATCGACTGGGGCATGGGCGAGACCCTCGCGATCGGCTCGCTGCTCCTTGAGGGCGTGCCGGTGCGGCTCGCCGGGCAGGACTCCCAGCGCGGTACGTTCGGCCAGCGGCACGCGGTCATCATCGACCGGGAGACCGCCGAGGAGTTCACGCCGCTGAACTACCTCTCGGAGGACCAGGCCCGCCTGAACGTCTACAACTCGCTGCTCTCCGAGTACGCGGCCATGGGCTTCGAGTACGGCTACTCGCTGGCCCGCCCGGACGCGCTCGTCATGTGGGAGGCGCAGTTCGGTGACTTCGTCAACGGCGCGCAGACCGTCGTCGACGAGTTCATCTCCTCCGCCGAGCAGAAGTGGTCGCAGACGTCCGGTGTGACGCTGCTGCTGCCGCACGGCTACGAGGGCCAGGGCCCGGACCACTCGTCCGCGCGCCCGGAGCGGTTCCTCCAGATGTGCGCGCAGAACAACATGACGGTCGCCATGCCGACGCTGCCGTCGAACTACTTCCACCTGCTGCGCTGGCAGGTCCACAACCCGCACCACAAGCCGCTGATCGTCTTCACGCCGAAGTCGATGCTGCGTCTGAAGGCGGCGGCGTCGAAGGCGGAGGAGTTCACGAGCGGGCAGTTCCGCCCGGTCATCGGCGACGCCTCGGTCGACCCGAACGCGGTGCGCAAGGTCGTCTTCACCGCGGGCAAGGTCTACTACGACCTCGACGCCGAGCGGCAGAAGCGCGGGATCACGGACACGGCGATCATCCGGATCGAGCGGCTGTACCCGCTGGCGGGTGCGGAGCTCCAGGCGGAGATCGCCAAGTACCCGAACGCGGAGAAATACCTGTGGGCGCAGGAGGAGCCGGCGAACCAGGGTGCCTGGCCGTTCATCGCGCTCAACCTGATCGACCACCTGGACCTGGCGGTCGGCGCGGACGTCCCGCACGGCGAGCGGCTGCGGCGGATCTCGCGCCCGCACAGCTCGTCCCCGGCCGTCGGTTCCGCGAAGCGGCACCAGGCGGAGCAGGAGCAGTTGGTGCGTGAGGTGTTCGAGGCGTAATCCGTCATCGGCACGATGAAGAAGCCCGGCCCTGAAGGGGGCCGGGCTTCTTCGTCTCTCAGGTGAGCAGCGGCTCGAAGTCCCAGTACGGCCGGACCCGCGACCGCGCCGAGATGGTGTGCGGATGCTGGCGTCCGAGGGTCTCCTCGAAGTCGGTCAGGGCCTCCTGCTCGACCTTCTCGGCCTGCCTGCGGTCGCGGAGGTTGCGGAGGTCGGCGGCGTGGGCGATGCGGGTGGAGAGGGTCAGGGGGTGGGTGCGGCCGAGGAACTCGGTGGCATTGGTGACGGTGGCCCGGCTGAGCCGCTCCGCCGCCTCGGGGTCGCCGATCAGGTTGCGCAGGGCGGCGGCGTTCAGGGCGACGCCCAGCGTCCAGGGGTGGCGGGCGCCGAGGACGTCGGTCATGTCGCTGAGGGCCTGTTCGAGGATGGCGTGGGCGTGGTCGCGTTCGCCGACGTTGCGCAGGATGAGGGCCTGGTTGGCGCGGGCGCCCACGAGGAAGGGGTGATCGTCGACGAAGGCGTGCTCGTACCGGGCGAGGATGAACTCGCTGAGCTCCCGGGCCTGGTCGATGTCGCCGTGCTCACGGATGAAGCAGCTCTGCGCCGCCGCGAAGACCAGGGCCGTCGGGGAGTCGCCGTGGACCCGCTCCCCGCGTTCGAGGACGCTCGCGAACAGCGGGCCGGCGGCGTCCCGGTTGCCTGACCGGTAGAGGCACAGGGCGTAGTTGTGTTCGGCGTACAGGGTCTGTGGATTGTCGGCGCCCATGACGATCCGGCTCTCCTCGACGTTGCGCGCCTGCACGGACTCCGCCTCGGCGTAGCGCCCGAGGAGGCGCAGGTCGACCGCGTACGACGTCTCGTTCAGCAGCGTCCAGGGGTGGCGGGCGCGCAGCAGGTTGCGCCGGGCCTCCCAGGCCTTGCGGTCGGTGACGAGGGCGTCCTCGTACCGGCCGAGGAGCCGCATCGACACGGCGAGGTTCTGCAGGGAGTTGAGTGTGCGTGAGTCCTGGTCGCCGAGTTGTTCGCGGTAGGCGACGAGGACCCACTGGGAGAGTTCCAGCGCCTCCGCGTAGCGGGCGAGGCCGCGCAGGTCGCCGCCGAGTCCGTTGGCGGCCCTGAGGTGTTCGAGGTCCTGCGGGCCGCGCCGCTCGCGCAGGTAGTCGGCCGCGGACCGGTTGAGCTGCTCGCTGGCCGCGTAGTCACCTGCCACCCGCAGCAGGTTGGAGTAGTGGTAGGCCAGGTCCCAGACGCGCGGGTGGTCCTCGCCGAGGAGTCCGCGCCACGCCCTCAGCGCCCGCCGTCCGAGTTTGGTGCCGGCCCGGTACTCGCCGGAGAGGTACATGTAGCGCAGGCAGTTGAGGACCATCTGCTGTACTTCGGTGCTGCGGCTGTGCAGGACGTCCGCGTACTTGAGGTGCGGCACGATCTCCGCGTACGACGGCCACATGCGGGTGTCGGTGGGCCGGCGCGGATCGGCGGCGGCGAGGGCGCTGCGCACCACGTCGACGAACTCGGAGCGGTCCGGCTCGGGCATGTCCTTATGGACGATCTGGTGGACCATGCGGTGCAGGTAGAGGGAGTCCCCGGAGGCGGCCTCGTCGAGGCTGGCCTCGTGGGACTCCAGGCGGACGACGGAGTACTGGCGGAGCTGGTTGATCGCCTTGTTCCACAGCAGCGGGTCGTTGACCAGTCCGGCGACCTGCTCGGGGAGTTCGTCGCCGGGCAGGTCGCGCAGGAGCCGTACGGGGATGAAGCCGGGCGCGAAGAACGTGCACAGCCGCAGCAGGTCGACGGATTCGGGGACGGTCTCGCGGAGTTTGTTCAGCAGGATCGACCAGGCGGTCTGGAAGGCGACGGGGAAGTCCGCGGAGACCTTGACGACGTCGGAGTCGATGCCGCCCTCCAGCAGGGCGATGTAGTCGCGGACGGAGAGGTCGGAGTCGTTGAGCCAGCCCGCTGTCTGGTCGAGGAGCAGCGGGAGGTCCTCCAGCGCCTCGGCGAGCTGGTCGGCCTCGGTCTCGGTGAGGCGGGGGGCGCGGCGGCGGACGAAGGCGACGGACTCGTCGCGCGCGTAGACGGGGATCTCCAGGAGCCGGCTGTTGTGCTCGGACCACTCGGGGTTGCGGGAGGTGATCAGCACGTGGCCGGGGCCGGTCGGTACGAGGTCCCAGATCTGCTCGGGTTCGTCGGCGCCGTCGAGGACGAGCAGCCAGCGGGAGTAGGGCTCGCCCCGGCGCAGCGCGTCCCGTACGGCGCGCAGCCGTTCGCCGTACTCCTGGCCGGTCTGGAGCCCGAGTTTCGGGGCGAGTTCGGCGAGGAAGCGCCGGTAGGTGACGCGTTTCTCGGCGTTGACCCACCAGACGACGTCGTACTCGGAGCCGAAGCGGTAGATGTACTCGGTGCCGAGCTGGGTCTTGCCGACGCCGGACATGCCGTAGAGGGTGATGACGCCTGCGCCGGGTTCGGCGCTCTGGAAGACGTGGTGGATGTCGTTGAGGAGGGGCTCGCGGCCGGTGAAGCGGGTGTTGCGGCGCGGGACCCCGCCCCACACCTCGGGCATGGAGGCGGGGAAGCGCGGTCCGCGCCGGCCGTCGACGCCGTTCGCGTGCGGGTCGTAGGGCAGGTCGAGGCGGTCGAAGAGGCGGCGTTCGGCCTCGTCGGCGCCGAGGTTGGTGAGGTTCGCCGGGGACAGCGAGCCGACGGCCTGCGGGAGGGAGGCGTTGGTGACGGAGACCGCGGCGAAGCGGGTCGGGTCGGGGGCGACGACCTCGCGCAGCGCGGCGTTCCACTCCTCGTGGCTGCGCGGGCCGAGCTGGAAGTACCACTCGCTGACGAGGATCAGGACGCGGCCCTCGGAGAGCATGAGGTCGCGCAGGAGCTGGGTGAGGGGCACCTCGGGCGGGGCGTCCCAGCGGAGGTAGACGACCCGGACGCCGTTGCGTTCGAGGCGGTCGCCCATCCAGGCGGCCCAGGCCCGGTTGAAGCCCGCGAAGCTGATCGTGACGGTCGGCCGTGCGGTCCCCCTCTCGGCGGACCTGACCGGTGTGCGGGCTCCAGACAAGGCGGCCTCCAACGCGTCGTTCCGGAAAAAAAGCGTAGAACCTCGGCGCCCCGCCCGTAAGAGCCCGGAGACCGGGGAGCGGGCGTCCAGGTATGCGGATCTTCGCTCAGCGGGTGGTGCCCGCGCAGACGTTTCGTCACTCGTGCACCGTCCCCTCACCCGTTCCGCTGGGTCCACAGGGTGCGGACGGCGTGCACGTACGCCTGGGCGCGCGCCTGTTGTCCGCGGGGTGCGGGGTGCTCGCGCATGCGTTCCCAGGTGGCGGCCATCGCGTCGACGAACAGCCGGCCGCGGACGGTGAGATGGGGTGAGCCGACGAGGGCGGGCAGGGTGGCGCCGACCATGGCGTGGCAGCGGGAGTGCTCGGTCCAGGCGCTCTCGGCGTGCGCGGGGTCGGTGAGGGCGAGGCGCTGGTGGTAGTCGGCGATCGCGAGGTGCGAGTAGGCGCCCTGGAGGAGGCCGTCGAAGGGGCGGGGGTCCTGGCGCCAGGGTGCGAAGTACCGGCGTTCCTCGGGGTCGGCCCGATGGATCGTCAGGAGCGCGGAGAGCGCGGAGAGTTTGGCGTGGTGGAGTTCGTGGACGAGGGTCGAGGCGAACGACACCGGGTCCGGGGGCAGGCTGGACAGGAGCGCGCCGAACGCCTCGCGCCGGGTCGCGCTGCACGCGCCGTGGCCCGCGGGGACGCCGGGCGGCCG
>NZ_JBTYMC010000321.1:0-7173 GCF_054880855.1 Streptomyces sp. S6
GCTGCTCGGCGCCGCCGCGACCGCCGGCGTCGCGCTGCCGGCCGGTACCGCCTCGGCGGCGTCCTACGAGACGGAAGAAAAACGTTCTTCCTGGCGGCCCGACGCCAAGAGCCGGCGCTTCACGCTGGCCGTGATGCCCGACACGCAGTACCTCTTCGACGGCCCCAGCATCGACGCGAAGCCCGTCGAGGCGTCCCTGAGGTACCTGCTGGAGCACGGGAAGGACGAGAACATCGTCTTCCTGTCGCACCTCGGCGACCTCACCCAGAACGGCGCCGCCCCCGAGTTCGCGGCGATCGGCAAGGCGTTCGGGCTGCTGGACCGCAAGGGTGTCGGCTACAGCGTGCTGGCCGGCAACCACGACGTGCCGTCCTCGACGACCGACCAGCGCGGGGCCTCGCCCTACCTGGACGCGTTCGGGCCGAAGCGGTTCAAGGGGCACCCCACGTTCGGCGGTGCCTCCTCGGACGGCTACAACACGTACCACCTGTTCGAGGCGGGCGGCCGGCAGTGGCTGGTCCTCGCGCTGGACTGGCGGCTGTCGGACCAGGGGTACGCGTGGGCGAAGAGCGTCCTCGCGAAGCACCCGAAGACGCCGGTGATCCTGACTACGCACGAACTCGTCGTGGACGACAACCAGTTGTCGGACTACGGGCAGCAGCTGTGGGACCGGCTGGTCAAGGACCACGACCAGATCTTCCTCACGCTGAACGGGCACTACTGGCCGGCCGGGCGGGCAACTCGCAAGAACAGCGCGGGAAATGACGTCCACCTGCACCTGACGAACTATCAGAACCGGTACTTCGGCGGCGCGGCGATGATCCGGCTGTACCGCTTCGACCTCGACCGCAATGTGATCGACGTCGAGACGGTGTCGCCGTGGATCCTCGGGCGGGCGAAGAAGGGGCTCAACGAGTTCGAGCGGCAGGAGATCGAACTCAGCGGTGACGCCGACCGGTTCAGCGTCGACATCGACTTCGCGGCCCGCTTCGAGGGCTTCGCGCCCGCGCCGGTCCGGGCGGCGCGGCCGGTGTCCCGGATGCTGCTGCGGGGGACGGTCGCGTACTGGCGGTTCGACAAGGCCGTCTCCGGCGGCACGGTCCGTGACCTGTCGGGCAAGGGCAACGACCTGACGCTGGTGAGCGTGGGCGGCGGCTCGCTCGGCTGGTCGGCCGACCACCACCCCGACCAGCCGGGCCACGGCAGCCTGGAGTTCCAGGGCTTCAAGTCGCCGCTGAAGGGCGCCTACTTGAAGACCGTCCCCTCGGCGCCGCTCAACAAGGCCGTGTTCAAGAGCGGTTACACCATCGAGGCGTTCTACCGCCTGCCGGCCGACTGGGACCCCGCGCACCACGCGTGGTCGGGGATCGTCAGCCGGACCGGGACGGGCGGCGCCGCGCACAAGACCGGGGACGACCCGGACGAACCCCTCGCGACGCTCTCCCTGTCCAACGACCGTGAGCCGCAGTGGGCGATGCGCCCCCTCAACCAGGAGGGGATCGCCACCAACTGGGGCCAGCAGACGCCGCTGGAGACCTGGTGGCACGTCGCCGTCGTCAACGACGGCCGGCACACCACGCTGTACGTGGACGGCTGCCCCGTCGTCCGCAACCCCAAGGCCGCCTCGACGGGGATCACCTCCGTCGGACTGCCGTGGCTGCTCGGCGGCTACGAGTACGCCGGGAAGATCGACCAGATCCTGCACGCCCGCCTCGGTGACGTCAGGATCACCGAACGGGCGCTGCCCGTCACGCAGTTCATGAACCACTGAACTTCCAGAGAGACTCCGTCATGACCGAGCAGCAGCTCCCCACCTGGGCCGACCCCGCCGTCGCGCCCGCCGATCTCGACCCGCAGGGCGTCTCCCGACGCGGACTCCTGCGCAGCGCGGGCCTGTTCGGGGCGGCGTTCGCGCTGTCCCCGGCGCTGGCCTCGCCCGCCTCCGCCGCACCGGCCACCTTCGGCCGGGGTCACGGCGTCGGCGGTGAGGACCCGCGCCTCGCCTACCTCGTCGGCGACCATCACGTGCACTCCGTGTACAGCCACGACGCGAAGTACACGTTCTCCCAACTCGCCTCGAAGGCCGCCGAGTTCGGCCTCGACTGGATGGTGTTCACCGAGCACTCCAACTTCGGGCACGCCGACTTCGGCGCCGCCCTGGAGCACGGGGAGATCCTCAAGGCCCGCAAGGAGAACCCGCGTCAGCTGATCTTCCAGGGCCTGGAGTGGTACATCCCGGCCGCCGAGCACTGCACGGTGTTCACGCCGCCCGGTCCGAACGAGGTGGACGTCCTCACGCAGTTCGAGCGCGCCTTCGACGGCAAGCTCCTGAGCTACACGGACGGCGCCCCCGGCAACCCCAACACCGCCCGCAACGAGGCCCACGCCGTCAAGGCCGTCAAGTGGCTTGCGGAACAGCGCCGTTGCGGCAAGGTGGACGACGTCCTCGTCCTCGCCAACCACCCGCTGCGCCTCGGCATCGACTCCCCGCACGAGCTGCGGGCGTGGCGTGACGCGGCCCCCGAGATCATGATCGGCATGGAGGGGGCGCCGGGTGCTCAGGGCGCGGCGATCCCCGGCTGGCGCGGCGCGAACTCGATCCGGGGCGAGTACGAGAACTCCCCGTCGGTGAACTCCTTCGCGGGGTACCCGAAGGAGGCGTACCTCACGTACGGCGGCTTCGACTGGGCGACCGCGACGGTCGGCGGGCTCTGGGACTCGATGCTGGCAGAAGGCGGCCTGTTCTCGATCACCAGCAACTCCGACGCGCACCGGATCGTCTTCGACACCTGGAAGAACGGCGACTGGCCGGCCGGGAAGAACTTCGACAACACCGGCAAGCTGCCGGACCCGGTGAACACGACGTCCCCGCAGCCGGGCAGCGACTTCTGGCCGGGCCAGTTCAGCCGCACGCACGTCGGTGTCACCCGGTACGGGTACCGGGCGGTGATGGCCGGGATGCGCGCGGGGCGGGTCTGGGCCGACCACGGTCACCTGATCGACGGCCTGGAGGTGCGCCTGAAGCGGCAGCACGGCCACGGGCGGGGCGTCACCCTCGGCGGGCGGCTGCGGGTGCGCAAGGGGGAGAAGCTGACGCTGGAGGTCACCGTCACGACGGCGTCCCGGCGCAACCCGCACGGCATCCTGCCGAAGCTGGCGCACGTCGACGTCATCCGGGGCACGGTCACCGGCCGGGTCACCGACGCCGACTCGTGGAAGGCGCCCGACACGAAGGTCGTCCGCACGAAGGACGTCTCCGGCCTCAAGGGCACGTACACCCTGCGGATCCCGGTGGCCGTCGAGGACGACTCCTTCTACCTCCGGCTGCGCGGCAGCGACGGCAACCGCAGCGGGACGGGGTACCTCGGGGCGTCGGTCGACCCGCACGGGCCGATCCCGCACACCCCCGGCGACGGGGACCCGTGGACGGACACGTGGTTCTACGCGAACCCGATCTTCGTGGACGTGGTGGGCTGAGCACCGGCCGCCTCTCTCTGTGGGAACAGGGGGAGGCGGCGCCGTTTTCCGTCATCGTGTGAATTCTCCCCCCGCGGCGTACGGTTGGCCGCGTGACCACGGAAGAATCGGTGCGCCCCCAGTCCCTCATGCTCACGTTCCTGGGGGATCAGGTGCTGGGCCGGGGTGTGTGCGTGTACTCGGGGAGCGTCATCGACGTGTTCGCGCGGGCCGGGGTCGGGGAGCAGGCGACGCGGTCGACGCTGACGCGGATGGTGAACCGGGGGCTGCTGCGCCGGCAGCGGGAGGGCCGGCGGATGTACTTCGGGCTGACCGCGCACTCCGAGGCGGTCCTGCGGGACGGGGAGCGGCGGGTGTGGCACACCGGTGCGGTGAACCGGCGCTGGGACGGCACCTGGACGCTGCTCGGCTTCTCCCTGCCGGAGTCCTGGCAGCGCCAGCGGCACGACCTGCGCTCGAAGCTGGCGTGGCACGGGTTCGGCCCGCTGTTCAGCGGGCTGTGGATCGCGCCGGGTGAGGTGGAGGTCTCCGGGCTGGTCGAGGAGCTGGGGCTGAGCGCGCACGTGAAGGTGTTCCGGGCGCACGCCGACACCGGCACGGACCTCGGGGCGATGATCGAGGAGACCTGGGAACTGGGCGAACTGGCCGCCCGTTACCGCGCGTTCAGGGACCGCTGGCACCCCTGGGAGTCCGACCTCCCCGCCCCCGACGACGCCCTCGCCCACCGTCTCCTCCTCCAGACCGACTGGCTCCGCATCATCCGCCGCGACCCCCGCCTCCCCGTCGTCCACCTCCCCTCCGACTGGCCCGCCGACCCCGCGGAGAAGACGTTCCGGCATGTCCACGAACGCCTGACGCCACTCGCGGAGGAGGCGGCGGAACGGCTCATCGCGCTGGCTCCGGACCGGAGTTGACACCGAGGCCGATGGACACCGGGGTGCCGGTGAGGGCCGGCGGACGGCTGGATCGGCGACGTCCTGTCGTTCTGCTCGCCGTGGGGCTTCCCGCCGGACGGTCGTCCTGTCCCGGTGTCCGGTCGAGGTGGGGTCAGACGGTGGGCGGCTCCAGGTCGAGGGGGACGCGTCTGCCCTCCCGGACGCTCGCCGTGTGCGGATGTCCGGTCCCGAGGAGCCGCTCCAGGTCCGCCCGTGCGCTCTCCTGAAGTTGCTCGGCCTCCGGAAGCCGGTGCAGGGCCCGCAGCGTCGCGGAGAGGCCGGCCCGTGCGACGAGCGTGTCCGGATGCGCGGGTCCGAGCGACTTCTGGAGTCCCGCCACGGCGGCCCGCTCCAGTTCCTCCGACCGGTGCGGGTGCCCGGTCTCGGCGAACACGGCCGCGAGGTTCACCGCGCAGGCCGAGGTGAAGGGGTGGTCGTCGCCGAGCACCTCGCGCAGGGCGCCCCAGGTCTCCTCCAGCACGGCACGTGCCTCGGCAGGTTCTCCCGAACCCTGGAGGAACGTGCCGTGGTTGTTCGCGGCGGCGAGGGTCGCGGGGTGCCGGTCTCCCAGGGCGCTGCGGTACTTCTGCACGGCGTCGCGGGCCAGGGCGAGGGCCTCCTCGCGCAGGCCGGCGGCGTACAGGTCCGAGGCGTGTGCGAGGTTGCAGGCGAGGACCTCGGGGGAGGTCGGGGGGGTCCCCCGGTGCCGGTGGTGCTCGCGCACCTGGAGGGTCAGTGTCCGTGCCTCGTCGAGGGCGCCCGCCCGGCGCAGCGACAGGGCGAGGCTGCGGGCGCTGCGCAGGGTGTCGGGGTACGTCTCGCCGAACAGTGCCGTCCAGGACTCGTACGCGTCGCGCAGCAGGGACACGGAGGTGTCGTAGTCGCCGGTCGCCCGCAGGTCGTGGCCGAGGTTGGCGAGGCTGAAGAGGGTGTGCGGGTGCCGGGGGCCGAGGCCGGTGCGGCGCACCTCGTAGAGGTTCTGGTCGATCTCGCGGGCCTCGGTGTACCTGCCGCACAGCCGCAGGCACACCGCACGGTTGTTGTCGGCCATGAGGGTGCGCGGATGGTCCTCGCCCAGCGTCTCCTTGAACCCGAGGTACGTCTCGGCGATCATCTCCAGCGCCTCGTGGAACCGTCCGACCGAGGCGAGGTCGGTGGCGAGTGCGCTGGCCGACATCAGGATGTGCGGATGGCCGGGGGCGAGCAGGGACCGCTGGCGGGCGAGGGTGTCGGTCCCGGTCTCCACCGCCTGCGCGTAACGGCCTTGCGAGCGCAGGACGTTGGCGATGTGGAAGCGCAGGAGCAGGAGCTGGACCCGGAGGTCGGTGGGTCCGTCCTCGCCCTGCGCCCGCTGTTCCCAGCGTTCCCGCAGGTTCTCGGCGAGGGCGAGCGCGGCGTCGAGGTCGCCCCGCTGCCACACGTGCCGGATCCGGTCGAGGAGGAGCTGCCGGGTTTCGGGGAGGTCGCAGGAGCTCGCCCCGCAGGCGTCGAGGTGCGGCCAGATCGCGGCGAACGCGGCGTGGTTGGCGGGGTCGTCGACGGGTTCCTCGCCCGGGGGGCGGGCCCCCGCGAGGACGCGGTGGACGATGTGCCGCGCCTCGGCCTGTTCCCGCGGGGTGAGCCGGGAGCGGACGGCGGCCTGGACGAGGCGGTGGACCTGGATGGTGGCGTGCCGGCGGTCGGCCTTGGCGAGCGCGAACCGGCCGATGTCGCGGATGACCCGGCCGAGGACCAGTTTCTCCTGGAGGGCGGGGTCCTCGGCGGACAGGACGCGGATCATCTCGTCGCCGTACAGGAGGCTCAGGGCGATCGGCTCGGGGGCGAAGAACGCGCACAGGTGCAGGAGGCGGGCGGCGGCCGGGGAGTGTTCCCCGAGGCGCCGGACGGAGACGTTCCAGGTGGCGGCGACGGAGTGCGGGTGGTCCGCGGACCGGCTGAGGAACTGGTCGTTTCCGGTCTGCCGGTCGAGTTCGGCGAGGTAGTCGTCGACGGGGGTCGCGGTCTCGGCGAGCCAGGCCCCGGCCTGTTCGAGGGCGAGGGGCAGGTCGCCGACGGCGGCGGCGACCCGGCCGGCGTCCTCGGCGGCGAGGCCGGGTGCCCGGCGCAGGAGGTGTTCGACGCTCTCCTCGCGCAGGAACGGTTCGACCTCCAGGACCTCCGTGCGGCGGTTCCAGGTGCGGTCGCGGGAGGTGACGAGGACATGGCCGCTGCCGCCGGGGAGGTAGCGGCCGGTGTCCTCGGGTTCCTCGGCGTTGTCGAGAACCAGCAGCCAGCGCAGATCGGGGCCGGCCCGGCGCAGGTGGTCGAGGACCCCCCGGGTGGTGTCCTCGCCCGGGGGGAGGCCGAGCGCGGCGGCGAGGTCCGAGAGCGCGGAGGCCGCGAGGTCCCCCTGTTCGGCGGGGATCCACCAGACGAGGTCGTAGTCGGCGGCGAAGCGGTGCGCGTACTCCAGCGCGGTGTGGGTCTTGCCGACGCCGCCGAGGCCGTACAGGGTGCAGGCGGCGGCGTGTCCGGCGGTGCCGAGGGTGTCGCGCAGCCGCTCCAGGAGGGCGTCGCGGCCGGTGAAGCCGGGGTTGCGGGGGGAGAGGTTCCACAGCCGGGGGACGGTGCCCGGGAAGCGGGCGGTGGTGCGGGTGCCGTCGGCGGGTCCGGCGGGCGGACGGGATCGCGGTGTAGGACGGCGTGTAGGACGGCCACAGGGAGGTGTCGTATGTGTGCACGTAGGACCAAACGACCCGGACGGGCAAGGGATGCGGTGGGA
>NZ_JBTYMC010000322.1:0-7151 GCF_054880855.1 Streptomyces sp. S6
GCCAGGGTGTAGGTGACGGTGGCCCGCTTCGCCGAGTTGAAGGTGATCTTCTTGATCTCGATGCTCCCCTGGGCCGCGGTGTCCGCGTTGTAGGTCTGGAGGGCGCCGGCGTACGGGTACCGGCCGCGCGGTCGGTGCCCGGTCTGCTCCGACACCGCCGTCACGAGGAGGCTCTCCTCGACGTGCTGGCTGCCCTCGTTCCAGGCGCCGACGAAGCAGGCCGCGCGGGCGCCGGTGGAGGGCGGGCCGCACTGGAGGAGGGCGGCGCGCAGCCACGCGGTGAGGAAGTCGCCGGTCTCGCCGTCCTGGTGGATGTAGCCCGCGACACGGCTGTACGTGCGGTCGGGCGCTGTGCCCTGGTCGGACCAGAAGTGCTCCAGCGTGAACCGTTCCCCCGGTTCGGTGAACACCGGGCGGCCCTCGACGAGCCGGTCCCACAGGGCGTCGGCGTCGGGAGCGCCGGGGGTCACGACACCCATGCCGACGACGGCGACCGTCTCCGACGCCAGGCCGGGGGTGACGGGGGGTGCGGACGGGCGGGCGGTGAGGGGGTTGGGGGTGAGGGGCCGGGGTGCGGGTGGTCGGGGTGTGAGCATCGCCCGGCCCACCGACAGCCCGCCGTCCGCGAGGAACGACTGCCCCGACACCCAGCCGGACTGCGGCGACGCCAGGAACGCCACGAGACGCGCCAACTCCTCCTCGGTGCCGACCCGTTCGAGGGGTGCCGCCTGCGCGTAGACGCGCCGTAAGTCCTCGGCGCCGGGGAACAGGTCGGCCGTGGGATTGTCGAGCAGTCCGGCGGACGCGGTGTTGACGCGGATGCCCGACGGCCCCAGATCCGCCGCGAGGTAGCGGGTCATCGCCTCCAGCGCGGCCTTGCACACCCCGACGAGGAGGTAGTTGTCCATCGCCAGCCCCGCCCCGATGGACGAGACGTTCACGATCGCCCCGCCTCTCCTCATCAGCGGGGCGGCCCGTAGAGAGCACCACCGGGCGCCGTGCACGTTGGTGTCCACGGCGCGCTGCCACTCCCGGTCGGTCAGCTCGTCGTAGCGCGCGAACACCCCCCGCGCCGCGTTGTTGACCAGCACGTCGAGACCGCCGTGCGCCTCCTCCACCGCCCGGAACATCGCGGCGACCTCGTCCGGCTTGGCGACGCTCGCGCGCAGCGCCTCGGCCGACCCGCCCGCCGCCCTGATCGTGGCGACGGTCTCCTCGGCCCGCTCGGGCGAGTGGAAGTGGTTCACGATCACGTGCGCGCCGCGCCGGGCCAGTTCACGGCTGATCGCCGCGCCGGCCCCCTTGCCGCCGCCGGTCACCAGGGCCACGCGGCCGGCCAGGTCCCGGGCGACCGGGAACTCCTCGCGGGTCATCGGACCCCCGCAGCCGTGGGCAGGCCGAGCAGCAGCTCCGCGAGGGCGTCGAGGGTGGTGTGGTTCGTCAACCGGTGTCCGTCCGGCGGCAGTCGGCGCCCGTGGCGCTCCAACGCCTGGGAGAACAACTCCACTTGTTTGATGGAGTCGACCCCGAGATCCGCTTCGAGGTCGGCGTCGCCGGTGAGGACCTCCGGCGGATAGCCGAGCGCCTGCGCGTACAACTCGCGCAGTGAGCCGACGAGTTCGTCGTGAGGGTTCCCAGTGGCGGCCGGCGGTACTGCCTGCTGTGGCGATGGAGCGCCCAGTGCCGCCGCGAACTCCTCGGCGCCCACCCGCCGCCGTAACGGGGCGACAGCCCGCACCCCGGGAGAGACCGACGTCACCAGATCGCTGAGCACCCCCTTGGGGCCGCACTCCACGAACTCCTCGGCCCCTTCCGCGTGCAGGGCGCGCACCGCGTCCGCGAACCGGGTCGGACGCACCAGATGCGCGGAGACCAGCGCCGCGTGGGAGTCGTCGCCCACGTACCGGCCCAGGATCGCCGAGTACAGCCGGTACCGCGCCGGACGCGGCGCCAACTCCCGTACCCGGTCGATGAACGCGTGCGCCACCCCGGCGAGCCCGTGGCTGTGGAACGCGTACGGCACCCGCAGCGACGTCGCCCCGATCCCCACCGCCTCCGCCGCCTTGCGCACCCGCTCCAGCGGCTCGGCGGGACCGGAGACCACACACTGCCGGGGCCCGTTGTCCGCGGCGAGGCACACCTCGCCCTCCGCGAGGGCGGCCAGCAGATGCGCGGCCCGCGCCGCCGACACCTCCAGCGCGACCATCCCCCCGGCCGCCGGCGGACAGGCGGCGAACGCCTCGTCCCGTGCCGCCACCAGCGCCACCCCGTGCTCCAGGTCGTGGACACCCGCCGCGACGAGCGCCACCAGCTCGCCGAAGCTGTGCCCGAGCAGCACGTCCGGCTCCACCCCGAACCGCTCGGTGAGCAGCCGGAACAGCGCAATCTCGGACGCGAGGATCGCGAGGTGCAGATCCTGCGGCGCCCCGGTCACCAGCTCCCCGAGCGTCGGCGCCCGGGTGTCGAGGAGCAGCCGCGACACCGGGCCGCGCCCCAGCCGGACGGCCGCCCGGTCGACCTCCGCCAGCACCTCCCCGACCGACGGCTCCGTCTCGGCCAGAGCCGCCAACGCGCCCGGCACGTACGCCCCTTGGCCGGGAAACAGGAGAACACGACGTGGCATGGAACACCCCTCGGGATCGACCGCGCACGGGAAGGGCGCCCCACCGGACACCACCCGGTGGAAGCCCTGGGAACCGGTTGTCATGCTCCGTGTCGGTTCGGGGGTGCGTGTAGGGCGCCTTCACCGGAGCGCGATTCACCGCGAGACCGGCTCGTGCCGTGCGGCGGAGAAACGCGCGGGGGCGTGCGCCGGTGCTGTAGAGGGACGGCGTGGAGGCGCCGTGGGGCGTGAGGGAGGCCGAAGGCTGCCCCGACCTCCTGCCGACCCTCTGCGCCGCGATCAGCCTCCCGGCGGCGGGGACAGGTACGCCGGGGCCGCCCAGGCGACGTCGTCGACCGCGAGCCACGGCGCGAGGGCGACGGCCGTGGGGGTCGTGCCGGTGAAGGCCACCACGTCCCGGTGCAGGTGGGACTGGTCGGCGTAGCCGCACTCCGCCGCGACCCGCGCCGCGCTGTCGCCCGCCGCCAGCCGGTGCGCCGCGTGGTCGAAACGGACCAGCCGGGCCGCGTGCTTGGGGCCGAGCCCGGTCCGCGCGCGGAACCGGGACCACAGCCGCTTACGGCTCCACCCGGCCTCCACGGCCAGCCGCTCCACCTCGACCGCGCCCCGCTGCCTCACCATCCGCCCCCACGCGAAGGCGACTTCGGGCTCGACGGGGCGAGCGCGGTCCAGGCGCCGGACGAGCGCCGCCCGCACGAGCGCGAACCGCTCGTCCCAGTCGGCGACGGCCCGCAACCGCTCCTGGAGGCGTACGGCGTCGCGGCCCCACACGTCGTCGAGGGACACCACGTCGGGTCCCGTGCCGCCGTCCAGCAGCCCGCGCGCGACCAGCGGGGACAGCCGGATCTGGAGGCAGCCGAAGTTCCGGCCGTGCCCCCGGACACCGGAGGCCGAGAGCCCCAGGACGAGGCTGCCCCGGCGGGGGTGCCCGCTCGCGTCGTCGACGACGATCGGATCGTCGCCCAGGTCGACGGCGAGCGTCACCGCCGGGTACGGGACGATCCTCAGGTCCACGGGGTCGGTCGTCCGGGCGCGGAATCCCGCCATGGCGATCCCCGGCGGCAGGCCGCCGCGCGCGGGGGTGGCGATGTCCCACACCGACGCGGCGTCGAGAGCCGGTCCGGCAGGTCGCATGGGCGTCAAGCTACGCGACATTCGTCCAGGACGCGACGGCCCGCCGACGCGATCCGCCACAAGGAGATCGGCCCCGTCGAGCTCGCCACCGCAACCCTGGAGTGCGGGGACCGCGCTCAGGCATACCGGCTGGTGGACGCCGGCGAGGCGGAGGCCGCGCGGCTCGGACTGCCCGTCCAAGAGGCCCACGTGCGCTGCGCCCGCGCCCGGTTGCACGCGGCCGACGGCGACACGACGCGGGGGCCGAGCTGTTCACCCTCGCGGCGGACGCCTTCCGGCGGGCCGACATGCCCGTCCAGTACGCCTGGACCCTCGCGTGCGGCGCCCGCTCCGTCCACGAGGCCCTCGGCCTCGCCACCGCCCTCGGCCACCTCCACACCGCCGACGTCCTCGCCCGCCGCTGCTCCGCCCGCCTGGTCCAGGAACGGTCCGCGCGGATCCGTGCCGGATTCCCGGCCCATGCCCCCGTCGCCGGTCCCCTCCACCTCCTGAGCGACCGCGAACGCGAGATCGCCGGCCTCGCGGCCTCGGGCCTGCGGACCCGCCGGATCGCGGAGCGGCTCTTCCTGAGCCCCCGGACCGTCGGACGTGCTGCGCGGGACACGGTGGGAACCGGCCGTCACCCCGCCGAGAGGATCCGCACCCCCCGCCCCCTCAGCTCCCCCAGCACCGGATGCCCCGCCGCGCAGTCGGTGACGACCCCGCTGATCTCCTCCCACGGCAGCACCCGGAACCGGGACGCGGTGCCGATCTTCTCGGAGGAGGCGAGGACGTAGGTGTCGGCGGCGCGGGCGGCGAGGGCGCGTTTCATGGCGGCTTCGTCGGCGTCGCCGGTGGTGAGGCCGGCGTCGGGGTGGACGCCGGTGACGCCGAGGAGGCACAGGTCGGCGGAGATGTTCTGGGCGGCCTCCACGGCGGCGGCGCCGCAGGTGACGGCCGAGTGCTTGAAGAGGCGTCCGCCGAGGAGGAACACCTCGGCCAGCGGGTGGTCGAGGAGGGCGGAGGCGACGGTCGGGCTGTGGGTGACGACCGTGCAGTCCAGGTCCGGGGGAAGCGCGCGGGCGACGGCGAGAGCGGTGGTCCCGCCGTCCAGGATCAGCGCGCCGCCGGGCCGGACGAGTCCGACGGCCACCCGGGCGACCTGCTGTTTGCCGCCGGGCGTGACGCTCTGCCGGGCCGCGTAGTTTGCGACGGCCGGGGAGACGGGCAGCGCACCGCCGTAGACCCGCTGGCACAGCCCCTCCGCCGCGAGGTCCCGCAGATCGCGCCGCACGCTGTCCTCGGAGATCCCGAGGCCGGCGGCGACGTCCTTGGCGACGATCTTGCCCTCGCGGGCGAGCAGGCCCAGCAGGTGGTCACGCCGTTCGGCAGCCAGCATCCGCACTCTCTCCTGTTCTTGCACGTTTCTGCATGTATCGTAGCGCGGCATGAACGAAAAGCCCTCCCCGAGCACCCCCGGCGTCGACACCCCCGACCACCGTGGCCGCACCGGCCTCGACCGGGCGGGCCAGGGCCTCGACCGCAACCCCGACGTCGTCGTCCGCCGGGTCGAACTCACCTCCCAGGGCTGGCACGTCCTGCGCCGCACCACCTTCGACTACCGCCGCCGCGACGGCCGCTGGACCACCCAGCAGCGCGAGACGTACGACCGGGGCAACGGCGCCGTCGTCCTCCCCTACGACACGGCGCGCGGCCACGTCCTGCTCACCCGCCAGTTCCGCTACCCCGCCTACGTCAACGACCACCCGGACGGCATGCTCGTCGAGGCCGCCGCAGGACTCCTCGACGACGACACCCCCCTCACCGCCGTCCGCCGCGAGGCCGCCGAGGAACTCGGCGTCACCCTCGGCCCCCTCACGCACGTCCTCGACGCCTACATGAGCCCCGGCTCGGTCACCGAGCGCCTCCACTTCTACGCGGCCCCCTACACCGCCGCCGACCTCACCGACGCCGGCGGCGGCGTGGAGGAGGAGGGCGAGGACATCGAGGTGCTGGACCTGCCTTTCACCGAGGCCCTCGCCATGGCCCACGACGGCCGCATAGCCGACGGCAAGACCATCCTGCTCCTCCAATGGGCCGCGCTGAACGGCCCGTTCGCCGGTACGCGGTGATCGCCCCACAGGGCGTGCGTGCGGCCCAGCGCGCTGGAGGGCGGCGCCGTCGCGCCAGTGCCCTTGCCGGTCCATGAGCCGCTCCAGCGCGTGGGCCGGCCCCCACACGTGGGAAGGCACGCGAACCGGAGTCGCCCGACTCCCCGACGCGCCGGCGGCAGTGGACGATGTGCGCGTCAGCCCGGTGGACGCGGCAGCGGTGGGAGCCGACGGTCGTAGAGCCAGCTCCGCAGCAGGGGTTCGACGGCCGCCGGGGAGTGGCGGGCGGCGTGGGCGATGAATGCGGCGGTGTCGGCGGCGCCTTTGCGGTGGGTGTCGTGCCAGGAGCGCAGGACGGCGAAGAAGGGGCCGTCGCCCAGGGTCAGGCGCAGGGCGTGCAGAGTGCAGGCGCCCCGGTCGTAGACCCGGTCGTCGAAGATCCGGCCGGGGCCGGGATCGGCGAGCCGCAGCCCCGTCGGACGGCCGGACAGGGAACGCCACGCGGCGCGCGCGAGGGCGTCGGCGGAGTCCTCGCCGAGGTGCTCCGACCACAGCCACTCCCCGTACGTCGCGAACCCCTCGTTGAGCCAGATGTCCCGCCAGTCCCGCAGGCTGACACTGTTGCCGAACCACTGGTGGACGAGTTCGTGCGCGACGAGCGTCTCCCCACCCCGGTGCCCGTCCACGTGGTTGCGGCCGAAGACCGACGCCGTCTGGTTCTCCACCGGCTGGTCGAGATCCGCGTCCACGACGACCGCCCCGTACGTCTCGAAGGGGTACGGGCCGAACCAGCGGGTGAACGCCTCCAGCATCTCCGGCTGCCGTCCCAGGTCGTGGCGGGCCGCGTCCGCCAGCCGGACGGGGTAGGCGTCGCGGCCGGCGATCAGGCGGCCGGTCGCGCTGTCCCGGGCGTGCCAGGTGCCGTGCGCGAACCGGCCCGTGTACAGCGCGGCGAGGTAGGGGGCCATCGGACCCGGGTGGTGGTACGTCCAACGGTCGCCGTCCCGGGCCACGAGACGGCCGTTCGCGACGGCCTCCCGGCCGGGCGGCACGCTCACCCGGAACGTGAACTCCGCCTTGTCGTCCGGCCGGTCGTTGCACGGGAACCAGGACGGGGCGCCCAGCGGCTGCGCCGCCACCAGCGTCCCGCCGTCCGCGCCGCCCGTCCGGTCCCAGCCGATGCGCCCGAACGGCGTCCGCACCTCCCCCGAATCCACCCGCCCCCCGACCCGCTTCCGCAACACCCGCGCGGTCACCAGGAGCCCCGCGAAATACGACACCGTATAAGCCCCCGCCATCCCCAC
>NZ_JBTYMC010000323.1:0-7137 GCF_054880855.1 Streptomyces sp. S6
GCGCAGCAGGGGCGGCGGGGCGGTGTCGGCGGTCGCCGCGCGCAGCGCCGGGAGGTCCAGGGACATCGGCAGCAGCAGGGCGTCACTGTCCATGGCGAGCGCTCGGTCGAACAGGGCGAGCGCCTCGTCGGCGGGCAGCGCGGCCACTCCGGAGCGGGCCAGCCTGGCCAGGTCCGCCTGGCCCAACGGGTCGGTCAGCGCACTGCCGGGCGCCCACAGTCCCCAGGCCAGCGACAGACCGGGCAGTCCGGCCGCGCGGCGTTCGGCGGCCAGCGCGTCGAGGAAGACGCTGCCCGCCGCGTAGCCCGCCTGTCCCGGGTTGCCGAGCACTCCGGCACCGGAGGAGAACAGCACGAACGCGGCGAGGTCCAGGTCACGGGTCAGCTGGTGCAGATGCCAGGCGGCGTCCACCTTCGGCCGCAGCACCTCGACGACCCGCTCGTCGGACAACCCGGCGATCAGCCCGTCGTCGACGACACCGGCCGTGTGCACCACCCCCGTCAGCGGAACACCGGCCAGCACGGCGGCCAGCGCCTCACGGTCGGCGACGTCGCACGCCACCACCTCGGCGACGGCCCCCGACGCGGCCAGCTCGGCCACCAGTTCGGCCGCCCCCGGCGCGGCGAGCCCGCTCCGGCTCACCAGCAGCAGACGGCGCACCCCGTGCTCGGCCACCAGATGCCGTGCCACCAGACCGCCCAGCGTGCCCGTGGCACCGGTCACCAGAACCGTTCCCGCACCCTCGCCCGACAGCGACCCGGGCAACGTCAGGACGACCTTGCCGATGTGCCGGGCCTGACTGAGGAACCGGTACGCCTCCGGAGCCTGCCGAACGTCCCAGGACGTGACCGGCAACGGGTCGAGCACCCCCGCCTCGAACAGCTCCAGCAACTCGACCAGGATCTCCTGCGTGCGGTCGGGACCCGCCTCACCGAGATCGAACGCCTGATACCCGACCCCCGGATACGCCCGCGCCACCTCGTCGGGCTCACGCCGGTCCGTCTTGCCCATCTCCAGGAACCGGCCCCCGCGCGGCAGCAGCCGCAGCGACGCGTCCACGAACTCCCCGGCCAGCGCGTCCAGCACGACGTCCATGCCCGCGCCGTCCGTCGCCGCGAGGAACCGCTCCTCGAACTCCAGACTCCGCGACGACGCGATGTGCGCCTCGTCGAGCCCCGACGCCCGCAGCGCCGTCCACTTGCCGGGACTCGCCGTGCCGAACACCTCTGCACCCCAGTGCCGGGCCAGCTGGACCGCCGCCATCCCCACACCACCGGCCGCCGCATGCACCAGCAGCCGCTCCCCGGACCGCAGTCCCGCCAGGTCCCGCAGCCCGTAGAAGGCGGTGAGGAACACCACCGGCACACTCGCCGCCCGCACGAAGTCCCAGTCGTCCGGGACCGGCGCGACCAGCCGGCGGTCCGTCACCCCGTACGGCCCGAAAGCACCCGAGAACAGGCCGAACACCCGGTCGCCGGGCGCCAGATCGCTCACCCCGGCACCGACCTCGGTGACCACCCCGGCCGCCTCGTTGCCCATCGTGCCGCGCCCCGGCACCAGACCGAGCGCCACCACGACGTCACGGAAGTTCATCCCGGCAGCCCGGATCCGCACCCGCACCTGTCCCGCACCGAGCGGCTCGGCGACCTCGGGACACGGCACCAGCTCCAGATCCGACAGCGAACCCTGCTCCCGGATGTCCAGCCGCCAGTGCTCCCCGCCGGGCGCCACCAGCCCCCGGTCCCCAGGCACCGCCGCAGCGAGCCGGGGCACCCGCACCTCCCCGCCCCGCACCGCGACCTGTGGCTCGTCCCGCTCCACCGCCCACGCGAGGGCGGCCGAGACGTCCACGTCGCCCGGCTCAGCGTCCAGCAGCAGGAACCGTCCCGGATGCTCGCTCTGCGCCGACCGCAGCAGCCCCCACAACGGCGCCGCCACGAGATCCCGTTCACCGTCGCTATCGATCGCACCCCGCGTCACGACCGCCAGCCGCGTCGCCGAGAACCGCTCGTCGGCCAGCCACTCCCGCACGGCACCCAGCACCCACAGCGTGGACCGCCGCACCTCCTCGGGCACCTCACCCCCGCCCAGGGACGAGCACGTCAGCACGGTCAGCTCGGGCACCGGGCCACCCGCGTCCAGCGCGGCCACGAGATCGGCGAACCGCGCGTGCACAGCCCCCTCGAACCCCGGCCACCCCTCCCCGACCACGGCCCACCCCACCGAGCCGCCCCCGCCGGGCAACTCGCGCGCCGCGACCGTCCACTCCACCCGGAACAGCGACTCCCCACGCCCCCCGGCGAGCGCGGCCCGCAGCCGAGCCGGATCGGCCTGCCGCAGCACCAACGCCTCGGCACCGGCCACCGGCACCCCGGAACCGTCGGCCACACTCACCGACAGCGTGTCCGCACCGGTCCGCGCCAACCGCACCCGCAACACCGAGGCACCCGACGCCCACAACGACACCCCACGCCACGCGAACGGCAGCCACACCCGCTCCCCGTCGGCCGGGAACAGCCCGCCCACCCGCAGACCGTGCAACGCCGCGTCCAGCAGCGCCGGATGCAGCCCGAACCTCTCCGCGTCCCGCGCCTCGGGAGCGTCGAGCGCCACCTCCGCGAACACCTCGTCCGCCCCACGCCGCCACGCCGCCCGCAACCCCTGGAACGCCCGCCCGTACCCGTACCCCTCACCCGCGAACTCCTCGTACACCCCCGCGACATCCACCGCCTCGGCCCCCGCAGGCGGCCACTCGACGAGACCGTCCCGCACCGGCGACCCCGCCCCCGGCACCAGCACCCCGGCGGCATGCCGAGTCCACTCCTCGTCACCCGACGACGAAGCGGGCCGCGAGTACACCGAGAACGCCCGCCGACCCTCCGCGTCGGCCGCGTCGACCGTCAACTGAAGCTGGACGGCGGCCTGTTCGGGCAGCGACAGCGGCTCCGACAGCGTCAGATCCCCGACCGTCCCGCACCCCACCTGATCCCCGGCCCGCACCGCCAACTCCACGAACGCGGTCGCCGGGAACAACACCACCCCGCCGATCCGGTGATCCGCCAGCCACGGCAGCGCGCCCAGCGACACCTGCCCCGTGAGCAACAGCCCGTCCCCACCGGCCAGTTCCACCGCCGCCCCCAGCAACGGGTGGTCCATCGGCCGCAGCCCCAGCCGCCCGACACCCCCCGCGTCCGGACCGGCGACCGGAACATCCAGCCAGTAACGGCGGTGCTCGAACGGGTACGTGGGAAGACCGACCCGACCGGCGCCGTCGAACATCCGCGCCCAGCCGACCACTCCACCATGCGCCCACACCCGCGCCAGCCCGCCGAACAACGCCCGCTCCTCCGCCCGCCCGGCCCGCAACGCGGCGGCGAACACGATCGGCACACCGCTGTCCGCCCCCATCGCCGTCAGAACGGGATCGGGCCCCAACTCCAAGGCAACCGTGACACCTTGGTCGTGGAGGGTGTGGAGGGTGTCGGTGAAGCGGACGGTCTCGCGGATGTGGCGCGTCCAGTAGGCGGGGGAGGTGGCGTGGTCGTGGAGCGGGATGCGGGGAGTGTTGTACGTGACGCTTTCCGCGACGGCCCGGAACTCGCCGAGGATGGGGTCCATCGCGGGGGAGTGGAAGGCGTGGGAGACCTGGAGGTGCTTGACGCGTCGGCTCTGTACCTTGAAGTGCTCGGCGATGCGCTCGGCCTCGTGCGCGTCCCCGGAAACGACAAGCGCGTTGGGCCCGTTGAGGGCTGCGATGCCGACGCTCGGCGTGAGGTGGGGGAGGACTTCTTCTTCGGTGGCCTCGACGGCGATCATGGCGCCCCCTGTGGGGAGGCTCTGCATGAGGCGGGCGCGGGCGGTGACGAGGCGTGCGGCGTCGGGGAGGCTCCAGACGCCGGCGATGTGGGCGGCGGTTAGTTCGCCGATGGAGTGTCCGGCGACGACGTCGGGGTGGATGCCGAAGGATTCGACGAGTCGGTAGAGGGCTGTTTCGACGGCGAACAGGGCGGTCTGGGTGTAGAGGGTCTGGTCAAGTCCTTCGCCGTCGAGGATGACGTCCCTGATGGGCCGCGCGTCTTCGAGTTCGGCGTCCAGCGCGGCACACACCTCGTCGAGCGCGGCGGCGTAGACGGGGTACCGCTGATACAACTCCCGCCCCATACCGACGCGTTGAGATCCCTGGCCGGAGAAGAGGAACGCCAACCGGCCCTCCACGGCCCCGTTCTCGGGGCCCATGACCAGCCCGGGTGCCTCCTCCTCGCCGCGCGCCAGGGCGCCGAGCCCGGTGAGCAGGTTGTCCCGGTCGCCGATCAGCACCGCACGGTGCTCCAACTGAGCGCGCCCGGTGGCGAGCGACCAGCCGACGTCGGCAGGGGAGACGGTGTCCAGGCCATGGGCGAGGAGTCGGGCAGCCTGCTCGCGCAGGGCGGTTGCGGTGCGGGCGGAGAGCACCCAGGGGAGGACGCCGGACGACGGCTGCTCCGGCCGGGGAGCCTCGGCGGGCGCCTCTTCCAGGATGACGTGGGCGTTCGTGCCGCTCACACCGAAAGAGGACACACCGGCTCGCCGGAGCCGCTCCCCGGTCCGGGGCCAGGGGCGTTCCTCGGTGAGGAGTTCGACGGCACCGGCCGTCCAATTGACCTTGGACGAGGGGTCGTTGACGTGGAGGGTACGGGGAAGGACGCCGTGCCGCATGGCCTGGATCATCTTGATGACCCCGGCGACTCCGGCGGCGGCCTGCGTGTGCCCGATGTTGGACTTCAACGAGCCCAGGTACAGGGGCTGTTCGCGATCCTTCCCGTACGTGGCGAGGAGCGCCTGCGCCTCGATCGGATCGCCGAGGGTCGTCCCCGTCCCGTGCGCCTCGACGGCGTCGACCTCCTGCGCCGAGAGCCCGGCGTTGGCCAACGCGGCGCGGATGACGCGTTGTTGGGAGGGGCCGTTGGGTGCGGTGAGCCCGTTGGAGGCGCCGTCCTGGTTGACGGCGGAGCCACGTATGACCGCCAGTACGGGGTGCCCGTTGCGCCGGGCGTCGGAGAGCCGCTCCAGCAGCAGCATCCCGGCCCCCTCACCCCACCCCGTCCCGTCCGCCGAGTCGGAGAACGCCTTGCAGCGGCCGTTCGGGGACAACGCGCCCTGACGGGAGAACTCCACGAACGCCTCAGGGGTGGACATGACAGTGACGCCGCCCGCGAGGGCGAGGGTGCATTCACCGGAGCGCAGCGCCTGGGCGGCGAGGTGGAGGGTGACGAGGGAGGAGGAGCAGGCGGTGTCGACGGTGACGGCGGGCCCTTCGAGGCCGAAGGTGTACGACAGCCGCCCCGATACCACGCTTGCCGCGCCACCGGTCGCGAGATAACCGTCCGCCTGAGCGGGCGAGCGGCGCAACAGGGTCGTGTAATCCTGCCCGTTGGTCCCGGCGAACACACCGGTACGGCTGCCGCGCAACGAGTGCGGATCGACGCCGGCGCGCTCGAACGCCTCCCACGACGTCTCCAGAAGCAGCCGCTGCTGCGGGTCGAGCGCGGTCGCCTCGCGCGGGGAGATCCCGAAGAACGCCGCGTCGAACTCGGCCGCCGCGTCGAGGAACGCGCCTTCACGGACGTACGAGGTGCCGGTTCGTCCGGTGGCCGGGTCGTAGAGCGCCTCCAGGTCCCAGCCTCGGTCGGCGGGGAACTCCGACATGGCGTCCGTGCCGTCGGCGAGCAACCGCCAGAGGTCTTCCGGGGAGTTGACACCGCCGGGGAAGCGGCAGCCCATCCCGATGACGGCGATCGGTTCCCGCGCGGCGGCCGTGACCTCGTCGAGGTGCTGCCGGGTCTCCTGGAGTTCGCCCGTGACCCGCTTCAGGAAGTAGCGGAGCTTTTCCTCGTTGTTGTTCGTCACGGTGGAGCTCTCCAAGGGGGGGAAGACAGCGTGGTGCGTGGGGACGCCGATGTCGTGGTGCGGGAATGTCGTGGTGCCGGGCTACGAGATCCCGAACTCTTTGCCCAGGAACTCGAACATCTGGTCGTCCGAGGCTGTCTCCAGGTCGGTCCGGCCCTTCTCAGAGTCGTCCGACGGTTGTCGTGACACCTCGCAGAGCCGGAGCAACTCCCTCAGCCGGGCGGCGACTTCAGCCGTACTGGTGTCGGTGAGCGCGGTGATCGGGTCCCGGAGCAGCTCCAACTCGTCGAGCACGGCGGCCACTCCCGTGACACCGCCGGGAACGTCCAACTCCGTCCACAGGTGCTCGGCGAGGGCCCGCGGAGTCGGGTGATCGAAGGCCAGCGACGCGGCGAGCTCCAGACCTGTCGCCGAGTTGAGCCGCTTGCGCAGCTCGACGGCGGTCAGCGAGTCGAACCCCAGCTCCCGGAACGACCGGTCAGCGGTGATCGTCTCCCGGGCCTTGGCGGCGCTGTGCCCGAGCACGGCCGCGACCTCGCGACGCGCCAACTCCAGCAACTGCCAATGCTGTTCGGACCTGCTCAACCCCACGAGGCGCGCTCGCAGAGCGGCCCCGGGAGCCGTCTCCTCGACCTCGACGGCTCCCACAACCACCTGCCGTACCTCGGGCAGCGTCGAGAGCAACGGAGAAGGCCGCCCGGCCGTCCACCGGGGCACGAAGCGCCCCCAGTCCACGTCCATGACCATCACACACGGCTCGCTCCCCGCCAGCACCTGATCGAACGCCGCGAGCGCCTTCTCCGGCGCCATTGCCCCGACCCCGTCCCGCTCCAGCCGCTCCACCGCCGACTCCCGCGCGGCGAGTCCGTCTCCGGCCCAGCGTCCCCAGGCGACGGAGGTGGCGGGGAGTCCTTGTGCGTGGCGGTGGGTGGCGAGTGCGTCGAGGTGGGCGTTGGCTGCTGCGTAGTTGGCTTGTCCGGCGCTGCCGAGGGTGCCTGCGGCGGAGGAGAAGAGGATGAATGCCTTGAGGTCGTAGTGCCGGGTGAGGCGGTGAAGGTTCCAGGCGGCGTGTGCCTTGGGGTGCAGGACGGTGTTGAGGCGGTCGGGGGTGAGGTTGGTGATGAGGGTGTCGTCGAGTACGCCTGCGGTGTGGATGACGGCGGTGAGGTTGGGGATGGTGTCGAGGAGTTGGGTGAGTTGGTGTTCGTCTGTGATGTCGCAGGCGGTGATGTGGGCGCCGAGTGCGGTGAG
>NZ_JBTYMC010000324.1:0-7107 GCF_054880855.1 Streptomyces sp. S6
CGCCCACCACAGGGGACGGCGCCGAACTCGCCGTCCGTCTCGCGCTGTCGTGCGTCGCCGCGCCTGCGGGGGAGGGCGGCGTCGGGGGGCTGGTGCGGCAGGCGCTCCAGCCCTAGTGCGCCGACCCCGACAGTTGCAGCCCGATCACCCCGATGATGACGAAGCTGATCGACACGATCTTCAGGGTGGAGACCAGGTCCCCCAGGAAGACCATGCCGTAGATCGCCGTACCCGCCGCCCCGATCCCCGTCCACACCGCGTACGCCGGCCCCACGTCGAGCTTTCTCAGCGCCAGGGTGAGGAGCCCGAAGCTGCCCAGGGCGAAGGCGGCGAACGCGATGGTCGGCCAGAGCCGGGTGAAACCGTGGGAGAGCTTGAGACACACCGCGAAGCCCGTTTCGAGCAGTCCGGCCACGACGACCAGCAGCCAAGCCATGTGCTGTCCTCCCGTTGGTGTTACGCGTCGAGGTCGGTGCGATTGTGCACTTACCGGACTCGGGTGCACACAAACAACACCCAGGTCAGGGGCGTGAAATGACGGACCGTCAGTCGCCTTCCGTACGCTCGCGCGTCGCGAGCAACCGGCGCAGGGAGTACAGGCGTGCCGGGTCCGCGTGCCCCTGAGCGACCCACGCGTCCAGCGCGCAGTCCGGCTCGTCGTGACTGCACGCGCGCGGACAGCCCGCCGTGCCCTCCTCCAGGTCCGGGAAGGCGTGGATGACCCGCGACGGATCGATGTGCGCGAGCCCGAAGGAACGCACACCAGGAGTGTCGATGACCCACTCGTCCGTGCCGTGCAGGGGCAGCGCGAGGGCGGACGTCGTCGTGTGCCGGCCCCGGCCGGTCACCGCGTTGACGTGCCCGGTCAGGCGCCGGCGGTCCTTCGGGACCAGCGCGTTGACCAGGGTCGTCTTGCCGACGCCGGAGTGGCCGACGAACGCGGTCGTGCGGCCCACCAGGTACTCCCGCACCCGGTCCGCCGCGTCCCCGTTCTCCAGCTCCTCCCGGTTCGTGACCACGTACGGGATGTCGAGGTCGCCGTACAGCTCCAGGAGCTTGTCCGGCGGCGCCAGGTCCGACTTCGTCATCACCAGCAGCGGCTCCAGACCGCCGTCGTACGCCGCGACCAGGCAGCGGTCGATCAGGCGGGGGCGGGGCTCGGGGTCCGCGAGGGCGGTGACGATGGCCAGCTGGTCCGCGTTGGCGACCACGACCCGCTCGTACGGGTCGTCGTCGTCCGCCGTGCGGCGCAGGACGGACGTGCGCGGCTCGATGCGGACGATGCGGGCCAGGGTGTCCTTCGCGCCGGAGAGGTCGCCGACGAGGGCGACCCGGTCGCCGACGACGGCCGCCTTGCGGCCCAGTTCACGGGCCTTCATCGCGACGACCGTGCGGTCCTCGACGAGACAGGTCAGGCGGCCCCGGTCGACCGTGAGGACCATGCCCTCGGCGGCGTCCTCGTGCTTGGGGCGGATGTTCGTGCGGGGACGGTTGCCCTTGCGGTTGGGGCGCGAGCGGATGTCGTCCTCGTCGGTGTGCTTGCCGTAGCGACGCATGATCGTCAGTTCCCGAGCATCCCGGTCCACATCTCCGGGAAGTCCGGGAGGGTCTTGGCGGTCGTGCCCACGTTCTCGATCTCCACGCCCTTCACCGCCAGGCCGATGATCGCGCCGGCGGTCGCCATGCGGTGGTCGTCGTAGGTGTGGAAGACGCCGCCGTGCAGCGGGCGGGGGCGGATGTGCAGGCCGTCCGCCGTCTCTTTGACGTCCCCGCCGAGCTCGTTGATCTCCTTCGTCAGGGCCGCCAGGCGGTCCGTCTCGTGGAGGCGGAGGTGGGCGACGCCGCGCAGGGTCGACGGGGAGTCCGCGAGGGCGGCCACCGCCGCGATGCCGGGGGTCAGCTCGCCGACGTCGCTCAGGTCGACGTCGATGCCGTGGATCTTGCCGGTGCCGGTGAACGTCAGGCCGTGGTCGGTGAGGTCGCAGGAGCCGCCCATCGCCGTGAAGATCTCCCGCAGGGCGTCGCCGGGCTGCGTCGTGCGCCTCGGCCAGTCCGGGACCGTCACCGTTCCGCCCGTCACCAGCGCCGCCGCGAGGAACGGCTGCGCGTTCGAGAGGTCCGGCTCGATCGTCAGGTCCCGGCCCAGCAGGGCGCCCGGCGTGACCCGCCAGACGTTGCGCTCGCCGCCCGCCTCCGGGGTGTCCACCTGGGCGCCGGCCGCGCGCAGCATGTCCACCGTCATACGGATGTGCGGGAGGGAGGGGAGGGTGGCGCCGGTGTGCCGCACCTCCACGCCCTGGTTGAAGCGGGGGGCACTCAGCAGGAGCGCGCTCACGAACTGGGACGACGACGACGCGTCGATCTCCACCGGGCCGCCGTCCAGCGCGCCCGTGCCGTGCACGGTCAGCGGGAGCGCGCCCCGGCCGTCGTCGTCGATCCTGGCGCCCAGGGTGCGGAGGGCGTCGATCACGCCGTGCAGGGGGCGCTCGTACGACCTCGGGTCGCCGTCGAACCTGATCGGGCCGTCGGCCAGGGTGGCGACCGGAGGGAGGAAGCGCATGACGGTGCCGGCGTTGCCGACGTCCACGGGTGCGGGTCCCCTGAGGTCGGCGGGCAGGACGCGCCAGGCCTCGCCGGTACCGTCAGGGCCTACGCCCTCCTCGATGCCGACGCCCATCGCTCGCAGCGCCGCCGCCATCAGGAGAGTGTCCCGGGAGCGGAGGGGGCGGCGGAGCCAGCCCGGTTCCGAGGCGAGGGACGCCAGGACCAGGGCGCGGTTGGTGACGGACTTCGACCCCGGCACGTGGACCGTCGCGTCGACGGCTCCGCTCGCGGTGGGGGCGGGCCAGTGGGCGGTGTGGTCGGGGTTCTGCGGCATGCGTTCACTTTAGTCGGCGGTGGTGTTTCGGGTACGGCCGTGGGTGGGCGGCGGAGGGCTAGAGCCCCAGCAGCCACCGTCCCCCACCCAGCAGCGAACAGATCGACACCGTGTGGAACAGGAACAGCCACAACCCCGCCGGCACATGCGTCAGCCGCGACAACTGATCCGCGTCCGACTCCGATGCCCCTCCCCGCCTCCTCTTCGCCTGTAGCTCGAACGGCGGGCGTACCCCTCCCAGCAGCAGGAACCACACCACGGCGTACGCGAAGGCGGCCTGCACCTGAGGTCCGGCCAGCCAGGAGACCAGGACGAACGCGCCCCCGGACAGCACGACCGTCAGGACCCCGTACGCGTTGCGGATCATCACCAGCATGGCGACCAGCAGGGCCGTCGCCGCCCACAGCAGCAGCGTGATCCGGCCCGCGCCCAGCAGTGCCGCGCCGCCGAGGCCCAGCAGTGAGGGGGCCGTGTAACCCGCCGCCGCCGTGAGGATCATGCCTATGCCGTGCGGCTTGCCCCTGCTCAGCGTGAGGCCGCTGGTGTCGGAGTGGAGGCGTATGCCCGTGAGGGTGCGGCCCGTGAGGAGGGCGATCAGGCCGTGGCCGCCCTCGTGGGCGATGGTGATGGCGTTGCGGGAGAGGCGCCACAGGTTGTGGGGGACGACTATCGCGAGGGCGGCGAGGGCGGTGGCCAGGACGACCCACAGGTCGGGGTCGGGCTGGAGGCCGGTGACGCGGTCCCACAGGTCGGCGGTGCTGTCCATTTCGGCGGTGGCTCCCTAGCGGCTTACGGGGTCTGGCAGTGTGGCACGTATGTGCGGACGGTATGCGGCCAGTCGTGGGCCCGAGGATCTCGCGGGAATCTTCGAGATCGAGAAGATCGAGCCGGAGGAGGCGCCGGCTCCCGACTACAACGTGGCGCCCACGAAAGAGGTGTACGTCGTTCTGGACCGTCCGTTGAAAGACGCGGACGACCGGCGGCCGGTTCGGCAGCTGCGCAGGGTGAAGTGGGGGCTCGTGCCGGCGTGGGCGAAGTCCCCGGAGGGCGCCGCGCGGATGATCAACGCGCGCGCCGAGACGGTCCACGAGAAACCGTCGTTCCGTCGCGCCTTCGCCACCCGGCGCTGCATCGTCCCCGCCGACGGGTACTACGAGTGGGTCACCGCCAAGGACGAGCGGGAACTGGAGGTCGAGGGGAAGAAGAAGCGGCCCCGCAAACAGCCGTACTTCGTACTTCCGGCCGACGGGTCCGTGTTCGCGATGGCCGGCCTGTACGAGTTCTGGCGCGACCGGACCCTTCCTGACGACCACCCCCTCGCCTGGTGGGTCACCTGCTCGGTCATCACCACCGAGGCCGAGACGACCCCGTTGGCCGTCCCCCCGGCCGAAGGTCCCCGCACCTTGGCCGACATCCACCCCCGCATGCCCCTCATGCTCACCCCCGACCGCTGGGACGCCTGGCTCGACCCCACGACGACCGAACTCGACGCGTTGACGCCGCTGCTGGCCCCGCCCCCGCACGGTTTGATGCGCGCCTACCCCGTCTCCACGACCGTCAGCAACGTCCGCAACAACGGCCCGGAACTCCTGACGGAACTGGAGGGGCCGGAGGAGGCGACGCTGTTCTGAGGAGGGGGCGTTTGCGGACGGCTTCCGAAGCGCACCGGCGCGACGGGCTTCTGTCGTGCTCGCGGGTGGTCCTGGGCGGGGCGCGGCGTCAAGGGGGCGGTCCTTCGGGCGCCGCATCCCCCGAGCGGGCAGCGCCGGTCGACCTCCGGCCGCGTGCCACGCGTCCGCGCCCAGGGGGCGTCCCGCTGAGTGGTGTGACCATCCGGCCCACGCCGGTCCGGATGGTCTGTGATCGGCCGGCCACGACCTGCGACGCCGTCAAGGCTGACCGGCTGTACCACCCGGCGGGACGCGATCCGCGCCGGCTTTGGCCTCCTCTCCCCATGCCCACCCAGCCGCAGCCGGGTGGACGCGGTGACACCCGCCCCAGCCGCCCACGCGACCGACTGCCCCTTCGCCCCGCCCCCGGCCGGGTGCCGAATACCCGCCTCGCCCCCCGCTCTGGCACCCTCTCCCCATGACCACCCAGCTCGTCCCCACCGACACCGGCGACGCCCGGATCACCTGGCACCCGGCGAAGAACCCCCGCCTCGTGCTCGCCGTCAGCCATGGTGCGGGTGGCGGGATCGAGGCGAGGGATCTTCAGGGGCTGGCCGGCGTGCTTCCGGCGCACGGGGTGAGTGTCGCTCTCGTCGAGCAGCCCTGGCGGGTGGCCGGGAAGAAGGTGGCGCCGGCGCCGAAGACGTTGGATGTGGGGTGGCGGGGGATTTGGGGGGCCGTGGCGGAGAAGGGGCTTCCTGTGGTGGCCGGGGGGCGTTCCGCCGGGGCGCGGGTCGCCTGCCGGACCGCCACCGAGCTGGGGGCTGTCGCTGTGCTGGCGTTGAGCTTTCCGCTGCATCCGCCCGGCAGGCCGGAGAAGTCCCGCGCGGACGAGCTCCTCGGCGCCGGGGTGCCGACTCTCGTCGTGCAGGGCGGCAACGATCCGTTCGGGAAGCCCGGGGAGTTCCCGGAGGGGGAGTTCGGGATGGTGGAGGTTCCGTACGGGGACCATGGGTTCGCGGTGCCGAAGAGGTGTGGGGTCACGCAGGAGGAGACCGTGACGGTCATCACGGACGGAGTCGTCCGGTGGATCACGGCGCTGCGGGAATGCCGGGCCCCGTAGGACTGTTGATGCGGACAGAACGTCGAGGAGACCGTGAGAGAGGGAGTCCGCCGCATGGGTTCGACTGTTTGCCCGAACCGCTCCAGCCGCGCCGACCTGGAGTGGACGGTGCTGCACGCGGCGAAGACCGGCCCTATTCGGGCGGCGGGCGGACCGGATCGTCGTCTATCCTCCGATTCTGGTGGCATCGGCATCGATGGCACCTGGAATCTTGAGGAGGTGGGTCCGGTCACCGGTACCGACGCAGGGACCGATCACGGCCAGGCGGAGCAGCCCGAGGGCCGGGGCGAGAGCGAGTCGACGTCCGAGCGCAGCGCGCGCTTCGAGCGGGACGCCCTCGAATTCCTCGACCAGATGTACTCGGCCGCACTGCGGATGACCCGCAACCCGGCGGACGCCGAGGACCTCGTGCAGGAGACGTACGCGAAGGCGTACGCGTCCTTCCACCAGTTCCGCGAGGGCACCAACCTGAAGGCGTGGCTGTACCGGATCCTCACGAACACGTTCATCAACTCGTACCGCAAGAAGCAGCGCGAACCCCAGCGCAGCGCGGCCGAGGAGATCGAGGACTGGCAGCTCGCGCGCGCCGAGTCGCACATGTCGACCGGGCTGCGCTCGGCGGAGTCGCAGGCGCTCGACCACCTTCCCGACTCGGACGTGAAGGAAGCGCTCCAGGCGATCCCCGAGGAGTTCCGGATCGCCGTGTATCTCGCGGACGTCGAGGGCTTTGCCTACAAGGAGATCGCCGACATCATGGGGACACCCATCGGTACGGTGATGTCCCGGCTGCACCGGGGCCGGCGCCAACTGCGCGGCATGCTGGAGGACTACGCCCGTGAGCGCGGGCTCGTCCCGGCCGGCGCGGCGGAGTCGAACGAAGCGAAAGGCTCGGGTTCATGAGCTGCGGAGACCACCACGAGACGGACTGCTCCGAGGTGCTCGACCATCTCTACGAGTTCCTCGACAGCGAGATGCCGGACGTGGACCGGGACAAGTTCAAGCAGCACTTCACCGAGTGCTCGCCGTGCCTGGAGAAGTACGGCCTGGAAGAGGCCGTGAAGAAGCTGGTCAAGCGGTGCTGCGGACATGACGACGTGCCGACGGACCTGCGCGCCAAGGTACTCGGCCGGCTCGACCTGATCCGCTCGGGGCAGGCGGTACCCGATCACGACATCGCCGTGACGCCCCAGGAACTGTGACATCCCGGAAGACCTGATCTTTCACTCGTACGGAGTACTACCTCTGGTTACCCCGTGCGCCCCGCCCGCCCGTCCCTAGGCTTCCCGCCGTGGAGGTCATTCCGGGGCGGGCGCGCGTTTTTGTCGGGATCGTCGCGGTGGTCGCCGCGCTGCTCTGTCTGCCGCCCACCCGCACCTCCTGGCTCGCCGTGGGCCTCCTCGCCCTCGTCCACGCCGTCGGCGAGCGGACCGTCAAGGGCACCTTCCACCCCGTCCTGCTCGCGGCGGCGTTCCTGCTGCCGCCGCCCGCCGCCGCCC
>NZ_JBTYMC010000325.1:0-7076 GCF_054880855.1 Streptomyces sp. S6
TGGAGCTGCACTCCCTGGGCACGGGCCGCCGCCCGCGCGCGGCGCTCGCCGTCGGCACGGCCACCGCTCCCGGCACGGCGGAGCGGTACGCCGTCCACTCGGCGATCGCGCTCCTGACCCTGACGACGGAACGCTCCCGTTCCCTGCGTGCGGCCGAGCAGCGCATCGGCGCGGCGGTCCTGCACCTGCTCCTCGCGGGCGAACCGGACCACGCGCGCGCGGTGGCCGGCGACCTGTACGAGGGCCTCCTGGACGCGCCGTTCCGGGTGCTCGTCGTGGAACCGGGTCCCCACGCGCGCGTGCCCTCCGAAACCCCCTCCCCCGCACGCGTACCCGACGACACCCCCCTGGACGAGTTCGCCGAGGCCCTCGAATCCGCAGCGGCCCGCGCGGGCGAACCCGTCCTGGTCGTCCCGGCGGCGGAGGCCGGCCGGCTGGTGGTCGTGGCGGTGGACGACGGCGCGGCGCTGGCGGAGACGGTGGAGTACGCGGCGGAGGTGGAGGCGGACCGTTCGCGGGAGGGGCACGCCCTGCTGATGGGCCTGTCGGGTCCGGCGGGGCCGAGTACGGCGGCGGCCGGCCACAAGCAGGCGGAGCAGGCCCTGTCGGTGGCCCGCCGCCGGGGCAGGGTCTTCGTGGAGCACGACCGGCTGGCGTCGGGCTCGGTGCTGCCGCTCCTCGCGGAGGACGCGGTGCGGGCGTTCTCGGAGGGCCTGCTGCGGGCCCTGTACGAGCACGACGCGACGGGCCGTGGTGATCTGGTCGCCTCGCTGCGGGCGTGGCTCTCCCGGCACGGCCAGTGGGACGCGGCCGCCGCCGATCTGGGAGTGCACCGGCACACGCTGCGCTACCGGATGCGCCGCGTGGAGGAGATCCTGGGCCGTTCGCTGGACGACCCGGACGTGCGGATGGAGCTGTGGCTGGCGCTCAAGGCGACGGCCGGTTCATGACCGCGTCGGCCGCACGGGCGGCCGACGTGTGCGGCACCCTCCCCGGATTCGGGGGACGCGGAGGTGTGCTCACGGTCCGGTCAGCCGGTGATCACGCCTCCTCCCCCGCGGCGAGCCCCGCGGCGGCCTCGTGCATGGCGAGTTCGAGGAGCGCGGGGTCGTTGAGCGTGCCGGTGCCGTCCGGCGGGACGAGCCAGCGGACAGCGCCGGTGGAGCGGCCCGGGTAGGGGACGACGATCCAGGTGCCGTTGCCGGCGCTGCGGATGCCGGTGCCGAGCCAGCGGGCGGCGGTGCCCGGGGGGACGAAGAAGCCCATGCGGTTGTCGCCGAAGTCGGCGAGGACCGGTCCGGTGCGGTCGAGGATGCGGGTCAGGACGTCGAGCGTCGGGTAGCCGAGGTCACCCGGCAGGATGAGCACGTCCCAGGCGCGTCCGGCGGGCAGCAGCGCGACCCCGAGGGGGTTGCGCTCCCACTCCCACCGGCAGGCGTCGGGGTCGGGTGCGACGGACACCAGCCATTCGACGGCGGTCTTGGCACCGGTCATCGGTGAACCTCCCTTTCTGCCGACGCGCTCGCACCGTGCGGGCGCGTCACGAGGAAGAGAGGGAGGTTCACCGGGGAGCATTACGCGGGTTCGGCCGGTGATCTGGAGTGAACCGGATCACATGTCAGCTGTCGAAGCCGAGTCCCATCCGGTCCATGGTCCGCAGCCAGAGGTTTCTGCGCCCCGCACGCGCGTCCGCGCGCGCCAGTGACCATTTGGTGAGCGCGATGCCCGTCCAGGCGAACGGTTCGGGCGGGAACGGGAGCGGTTTCTTCCGGACCATGGCCAGCGATGTCCGTTCCGTGGGCTGTCCGGCGAGGAGGTCGAGCATGACCTCGGCGCCGAAGCGGGTGGCCCCGACGCCGAGCCCGGTGTACCCGGCGGCGTACGCCACGCGGCCGTGGTGGGCGGTACCGAAGAAGGCGGAGAAGCGTGAGCAGGTGTCGATCGCGCCGCCCCACGCGTGCGTGAAGCGGGTGCCCTCCAGTTGGGGGAAGCACGTGAAGAAGTGCTCCGCGAGCTTGGCGTAGGTCTCGGGGCGGTCGTCGTACTCGGCGCGGACCCGGCCGCCGTAGGGGTAGATCGCGTCGTAGCCGCCCCACAGGACGCGGTTGTCGGAGGTGAGCCGGAAGTAGTGGAACTGGTTCGCGGAGTCCCCGAGCCCTTCGCGGCCGTGCCAGCCGATGTCGGCGAGCTGCGTTCCGGTGAGGGGCTCGGTCATCAGGGCGTAGTCGTAGACGGGCACTGTGTAGGCGCGTACGCGCTTGACGAGGCTCGGATAGATGTTCGTGCCCAGAGCGACCTGCCGGGCCCTCACACGGCCGTACGGCGTCTTCACGGCCATGCCGCCGCCGTAGGTGACCAGGTCGAGGGCGGGGGTGTGCTCGTAGACGCGGACGCCGAGCCTGCGGCACGCCTGTTTGAGGCCCCAGGCGAGTTTCGCGGGGTGGAGCAGGGCGACGCCTCCGCGGTCGTACAGTCCGGCCTCGAAGGTCGGGGAGTCGACGCGGGCGCGGACGGCGTCGGCGTCGAGGAACTCCATGCCGTCGGCGAGGCCCTCGCGCGCGAGGCGGTCGTACCAGTCGCGCAGTTCCCACGCCTGGTAGGTCTCGGTGGCGACGTCGATCTCGCCGGTGCGCTCGAAGTCGCAGTCGATGCCGTGCAGCTTGAGGGACTCCTCGATGGCGTCGAGGTTGCGGGCGCCGAGTTCTTCGAGGCGGTGGATCTCGTCGGGCCAGCGGGCGAGGCCGTTGGCCAGGCCGTGGGTGAGGGAGGCGGCGCAGAAGCCGCCGTTGCGGCCCGAGGCGGCCCAGCCCACCTCGCGGGCCTCCAGCAGGACGACGTCCCGCGCGGGGTCGCGTTCCTTGGCGACGAGCGCCGTCCACAGCCCGCTGTAGCCGCCGCCCACGACCAGCAGGTCGCAGGTCTCGGCGGCGGTCAGCGCGGGCTCGGGAGCGGGCTTGCCGGGGTCTTCCAGCCAGTACGGGACCGGCTGGGCTTCGGAAAGGGACTTCGTGTGTGTGCCACGGCTCATGGCGCTAGGGGCCATGATTCCAACTCCCTACAAGGTGTTTCCCGAAGGCGTTACGCCTTCTGTCTGTTACGGCGTTTCCCTGCGGCCATGGAGGCCAGCACCAGCAGAACGGCGACGAGGAACATCGCCGTGCCGATGACGTTGATCTGCACGGGCGTACCGCGCTGCGCCGAACCCCAGACGAACATGGGGAAGGTGACGGTCGACCCGGCGTTGAAATTGGTGATGATGAAATCGTCGAAGGAGAGCGCGAAGGCGAGCAGCGCACCCGCGGCGATTCCGGGTGCCGCGATCGGCAGGGTGACCCGCAGGAACGTCTGCGCCGGTCCGGCGTAGAGGTCCCGGGCGGCCTCTTCGAGGCGCGGGTCCATCGACATGACGCGCGCTTTGACGGCCGTCACGACGAAGCTGAGGCAGAACATGATGTGCGCGATGAGGATCGTCCAGAAGCCCAGCTGGGCGCCCATGTTGAGGAACAGGGTGAGCAGTGAGGCGGCCATGACGACCTCGGGCATCGCCATCGGCAGGAAGATCAGCGAGTTGACGGCGCCCCGCGCGCGGAACCGGTAGCGGACCAGCGCGAAGGCGATCATCGTGCCGAGCGCGGTCGCCCCGAGGGTCGCCCAGAAGGCGATCTGGAGGCTGAGGGAGAGCGATCCGCACATTCCGGCGACCCCGCACGGGTCTTTCCACGCGTCCAGGGAGAAATTCTGCCACTCGTAATTGAAGCGGCCTTTCGGTTTGTTGAAGGAGAAGACCGTGACGACGACGTTCGGCAGCAGGAGATAAGCCAGCGTGCACAGTCCGGCGATGACGACGAAATGGCGTTTGAGCCAGGACATCAGACGAGATCCTCCGTCCCGGAACGGCGAATGTAGAACGTGACCATGAGCAGGATCGCGGCCATGAGGAGGAAACTCAGCGCGGCGGCCGTCGGATAGTCGAGGACGCGCAGGAACTGGGTCTGGATGACGTTCCCGATCATGCGGGTGTCGGTCGAGCCGAGCAGTTCCGCGTTGACGTAGTCGCCGGACGCCGGGATGAACGTCAGGAGCGTCCCGGAGACCACCCCGGGCATCGACAGCGGGAAGGTGACCTTCCGGAACGTCGTCCACGGGCGCGCGTACAGGTCGCCGGCGGCTTCGTGGAGGCGGCCGTCGATGCGTTCCAGGGACGTGTACAGCGGCAGGATCATGAACGGCAGGAAGTTGTACGTCAGCCCGCAGACGACGGCCAGCGGCGTCGCGAGGACCCGGTCACCGGCCGTCCAGCCGAGCCAGCTCGTGACGTCGAGGACGTGCAGGGCGTTCAGGGCTCCGACGACCGGGCCGCCGTCCGCGAGGATCGTCTTCCAGGCGAGGGTGCGGATCAGGAAGCTGGTGAAGAACGGCGCGATCACCAGGACCATGATCAGGTTGCGCCAGCGTCCCGCGCGGAACGCGATCAGGTAGGCCAGCGGATAGCCGAGGACGAGGCACAGGGCGGTCGCTGCGGCGGCGTACAGCACCGAGCGCAGGAACTGCGGCCAGTACTCCTGGAGGGCGTCCCAGTAGGTCGCGAAGTGCCAGGTGACCTGGTAGCCGTCTTCGAGTGAGCCGGTCTGCACGGACGTGGACGCCTGGTAGATCATCGGCAGCGCGAAGAACACGACCAGCCACAGGAGGCCGGGCAGGAGCAGCCAGTACGGCGTCCAGCGGCCTCTTCGGCGCACGCGCGCGGGTGCGTCGTTCCCGGGTTCGGGCTCCGCTTTGGTGAGGGTCGCCGCCATCAGACGACCGCCTCTTCCTCGGTGCCCGCGTCGATGTCCTGGGAGGCGTCGAGCCCGAAGGTGTGCTCCGGCGCCCAGTGCAGGACGACCTCGGCGCCGGGGGCGAGACGGGCGTCCCGGTCGACGTTCTGGACGTACACCGCGAACTCGGGGCAGACGGCCGTCCGGATCACGTACTGCGTCGACACGCCGATGAAGCTGGCGTCGGCGATCGTCCCGCGCAGGCGGTTGCGGCCCTGAGGGACGGCCGTTTCGTCGTCCGCGTGGGTGATGGCGATCTTCTCGGGGCGGACGCCGATCAGGACCTTGCCGCCGGCCGGACAGCGCGCCTCGGGGAGGGCGATCCTGCCGTCCGCGACCTTGAGGACGACCTCGCCGGCGCCGCGGCTCGCGACCTCGGCCTCGATGAGGTTGGAGGTGCCGAGGAAGTTCGCGACGAACGTCGTCCTCGGGTTCTCGTAGAGGTCGGCGGGGGAACCGAGCTGTTCGACGCGGCCCCCGTTCATCACGGCGACCGTGTCGGCCATCGTCATGGCCTCCTCCTGGTCGTGCGTGACGTGCACGAAGGTGATGCCGACCTCGGTCTGGATGCGCTTGAGCTCCAGCTGCATCTGACGGCGCAGCTTCAGGTCGAGGGCGCCGAGGGGCTCGTCGAGGAGGAGCACCTTGGGGTGGTTGATCAGCGCGCGGGCGACGGCGACGCGCTGCTGCTGGCCGCCGGAGAGCTGGTGGGGCCGTTTACGGGCCTGCTCGCCGAGCTGGACGAGGTCGAGCATGTCGCCGACCTGTTGTTTCACGCTCTTGATGCCGCGCCGCCTGAGCCCGAAAGCGACATTTTCGAAAATGTCGAGGTGAGGGAAGAGCGCGTAGGACTGGAACACCGTGTTGACGGGCCGCTTGTAGGGCGGCAGCCGGGTGACGTCCTGGTCGCCGAGGTGGACGGTGCCGCTGGTCGGCTCCTCCAGGCCCGCGATCATCCTCAGGGTCGTCGTCTTCCCGCAGCCCGACGCGCCCAGCAGGGCGAAGAAGGAGCCCTGCGGGACGGTCAGGTCGAGCGGGTGCACGGCGGTGAAGGCACCGTAGGTCTTGCCGATGCCGGAGAGGCGGACGTCGCCGCTGTTGTCTGTCATGGTCGTCACGCCCCAGTGAGCTTCGCGAACTTCGCTTCGAATGCGGTCTCCTCGCTCGCGCTCAGCGAACGGAAGGAGTGCGACTTGGCCTGCATCGCCTTGTCGGGGATGATCAGCGGGTTGTTCGCCGCATCCGGGTCGATCTTCGCAAGTGCCTCCCGGACGCCGTCCACCGGACATACGTAATTGATGTACGCGGCGAGCCGGGCGGCCGGTTCGGGCTCGTAGTAGTAGTCGATGAGCCGCTCGGCGTTCGTCTTGTGGCGTGCCCTGTTGGGGATCACCAGGTTGTCGCTGGACGTCATGTAGCCGCTGTCGGGGATGACGAAATCGATGTCCGGGCTGTCCGCCTTGAGCTGGACGACGTCCCCGGCCCAGGCGACGCAGGCGGCGAGGTCGCCCTTGGTGAGGTCGGCGGTGTAGTCGTTGCCGGTGAAGCGGCGGATCTGGCCGTTGTCGACGCCCTTCTGGAGGCGTGCGATCGCCGCGTCGTAGTCGTCGGCGGTGACCTTCGCCGGGTCCTTGCCCATGTCGAGCAGGGTCATGCCCATGCTGTCGCGCATCTCGGTGAGGAAGCCGACGCGGCCCTTCAGCTTGCGGTTGTCGAGGAGGTCGGAGACCGACTTCACCTCGATGCCGTCGAGGGCCTTCTTGTTGAAGGCGACGACCGTCGAGATGGCCTGCCAGGGGTAGGAGTACGCCCGGCCCGGGTCCCAGTCGGGGGTGCGGAACTGGCCGGTGAGGTTGGCGAAGGCGTGCGGCAGGTTGGACGCGTCCAGTTTCTGGACCCACCCCAGGCGGATCACCCGCGCGGCGAGCCAGTCGGTGAGGACCATCAGGTCGCGGCCGGTGTCCTGGCCCGCGGCGAGCTGCGGCTTGATCTTGCCGAAGAACTCGTTGTTGTCGTTGATGTCCTCGGTGTACCGGACGGATATCCCGGTGCGCCGGGTGAACGCGTCGAGGGTGGGGTGGCGCTTGCCGCTCTTGTCGACGTCCATGTACTCGGTCCAGTTGGAGAAGTTGACGGTCTTCTCCTTGGCCGAGCGGTCGTCGGCGGACGTGCCGCCCTCGGTCTTCCCCGCGGCCGGGATGCCGCAGGCGCTGAGCGCCCCGAGGCCGCCCAGGGCCAGCGCGCCACCCGTGGAGGCGC
>NZ_JBTYMC010000326.1:0-7061 GCF_054880855.1 Streptomyces sp. S6
GCCTCCGTCCCAACTGTCGGTCATCCGTTACATCGGATTAACGTGGAACCGTTGACAAGTCATTCACCCACAGAGAACTCTGCATGAAGTTATACAGCCGGGCAAGGGACACCTTCCCCACCCCCCTCGCCGCAGACCTCCCGTTCCCCCGGGGTTCCCGGAACCCCTGGTCCGTCCTCGGCGTCGCGGAGGTAGCCTCTAGGGCCTGTCGTCACATTCCCGCCTGCCGGGAGGGGTCTGGCACGCGCTCCCCCAAGCTCTTCGAGCAGGGGGGACCCCCAGGCGTTGTCGTCGGTTGCCGACGCTCCGCGTCGCCGCCCTCCTCCGCCTTGCAACTGCACGCACCAGACCCCTCCCGGCCCGCCCTCCGGGCGGACGACGCGAATGTGACGACAGGCCCTAGCACCCCCGCGGAGCCGAGTGCGGCGGGTGGTCCGCTCCGACTCCGGGAACGGCACCGGCCGGCCCTCGACGGAAAGGCGTCATGAACTCCCAAGCGACATCACTGCGCCGCGCACCCGTCCAGCGCCGCAGCGCGGAACGGCTGACCAGGATTCTCGACGCGTGCGCGGATCTCCTCGACGAGGTCGGTTACGACGACCTGAGCACGCGGGCCGTCGCCCAGCGGGCCGGTGTGCCCATCGGGTCCGTGTACCGGTTCTTCGGGAACAAGCGGCAGATGGCCGACGCGCTGGCCCAGCGCAACCTTGAGAAGTACTCCGTGCGGGTGACCGAGCGCCTTGAGCAGTCGCGCCCCGGCGACTGGCGGGCGGCGATGGACGCGGTGCTCGACGAGTACCTGGAGATGACCCGTACCGCCCCGGGCTTCTCCCTCGTCGACTTCGGCAACCAGATCCCGGTGGGCTCCCGCCACGCCGAGCCCAACACCCGTGTCGCCGACCGCCTCACCGAACTCCTCTCGGACTACCTCCACCGCACCCCCGACGACACCCTCCGCCGCACCTTCCTGATCGCCGTCGAGACCGCCGACACCCTCGTCCACCTGGCCTTCCGGCTCTCCCCGGAGGGGGACGAGAAGGTGATCGAGGAGACCAGAGAGCTACTGCGGGCGTATCTGGCGAGGGTGCTGGACTGACCAGGGACTCCCCGTAATACCTACCGGTCGGTACGCTCGGAGGGTCAACGCGCCGATGCCGCCGCCCCCTGGGAGAACCCGTGTCCCGAACTGCCCTCCGCGTCTGCCCCCTCTGCGAGGCCACCTGCGGACTGACCCTCACCGTCGAGGGCACCGAGGTCACCCGGGCCAGGGGTGACCGGGACGACGTGTTCAGCAAGGGGTTCATCTGCCCCAAGGGCGCCTCCTTCGGGGCCCTCGACTCGGACCCCGACCGGCTGAGCACCCCCCTCGTCCGCAAGGACGGCGAACTGCGCGAGGCGAGCTGGGACGAGGCGTTCGACGCGGTCGCCGCCGGTGTCCGGGGCGTCGTCGAACGGTACGGCGCGAACTCGGTCGGCGTGGTCCTCGGCAACCCCAACGTCCACACCGTCGCCGGCGCCCTCTACCCGCCCGTCCTCCTCGCCGGCCTCGGCACGCGCAGCTACTTCAGCGCCTCGACGGTGGACCAGATGCCGAAGCACGTCTCCAGCGGGCTCCTCTTCGGAGACGCGTACGCCATCCCCGTCCCCGACCTCGACCGCACCGACCACCTCCTCCTGATCGGCGCCAACCCCCTCGAATCCAACGGCAGTCTGTGCACGGCTCCCGACTTCCCGGGCCGGCTCAAGGCACTGAAGGCGCGCGGCGGCACCCTCGTCGTCATCGACCCCCGCCGCACCCGCACCGCGAAACTCGCCGACCTGCACGTCCCGATCAGGCCCGGCACCGACGCCCTGCTCCTCGCGGCGATGGCCCGGACCCTGTTCGAGGAAGACCTCGTGGACACCGGGGAGTTGACCCCGCACCTCCAGGGCCTCGACGAACTCCGCGCCGCCGTCGCCGAGTTCACCCCCGAGAGCGTGGCCGCCGCCTGCGACGTCGACGCCGACACGATCCGCACCCTGGCCCGCGACCTCGCCGCCGCCCCGACTGCCGCCGTGTACGCGCGGATCGGCAGCTGCACGGTCCCGTACGGCACGCTCGCCAGCTGGCTCGTGGACGTCCTCAACATCCTCACCGGCAACCTCGACCGCGTCGGCGGCGCCCTCTTCCCGCAGGCCGCGACCGACAAGACGCCGCGTCCGGCGGGCCCCAGCCACGGGTTCGCGCTCGGCCGCTGGCACTCCCGGGTGGGCCGGCACCCGGAGGCCAAGGGGGAGTTGCCGCTCTCCGCGCTGGCCGAGGAGATCGACACGGCGACGCCGGAGGGCGAGCCGATCCGCGCGCTGATCGCCGTCGCCGCGAACCCGGTGCTGTCCACGCCGGACGGCGACCGGCTCGACAAGGCCCTGGCCGGGCTGGAGTTCATGGTCAGCGTCGACCCCTACCTCAACGAGACGTCCCGGCACGCCGATGTCGTCCTGCCCCCGCCGCCGCCCTCGCGCAGCCCGCACCACGACTTCGCGCTCAACACCCTCGCCGTCCGCGCCCAGGTCCGCTACAACCGGCCCGCGATCCCGCTGGAACCCGGCCGCATGGCCGAGAGCGAGATCCTCGCCCGCCTCACCCTCGCCGCGACCGGCATGCACGGCGCCGACCCCTCCGCCGTGGACGACCTGGTCATCGGCCAGACCCTCGGCAAGGCGGTGAAGGAGCCGCACTCCCCGGCGCACGGCCGCGACCCGAAGGAACTCGCGGGTCAACTCACCGGCGAGAACGGCGTGGAGCGCCGCCTCGACATGATGCTCCGCCTCGGCCCCTACGGCGACGGCTTCGGCGTACGGCCGGACGGCGTCACCCTGGAGAAGGTCCTCGCCCACCCGCACGGCATCGACCTCGGCCCCCTGCGCCCGCGCCTCCCGCAGCCGTTGAAGACGAAGAGCGGCAAGGTCGAGCTGTTCCCGGCGCCGATTGCCGCCGATCTTCCGCGACTTGTCCGCGCGATGGCCGAACTCCCCGCCGGGCTGGTCCTCGTGGGCCGCCGTCACCTGCGCTCCAACAACAGCTGGATGCACAACGTCCCGCCCCTGACCGGCGGTTCGAACCGCTGCACCCTGCACGTCCACCCCGAGGACGCCGAACGCCTCGGTCTCACCGACGGCGGACACGTCCGCGTGAAGGGTGCCGGGGGAGCGGTCACCGCACCCGTCGAGGTGACCGACTCGGTGCGCCGGGGCGTCGTCAGCCTCCCGCACGGCTGGGGGCACGACCGCCCCGGCACCCGCATGAGCCACGCGGCCCTCGACCCCGGCGTCAACGTCAACCAACTCCTGGACGGCAGCATGCTGGACCCCCTGTCGGGGAACGCGGTCCTCAACGGCGTCCCCGTCGAACTCGACCCCGTCCGCTGAACTCCGCTCCCTGCCCCCTTACTTGACCAGGAGTTTCGCGCTTATTGCTCGTGTGTCAACGTCTTGTAAAGACTTCTCGGCGCCACCTAACGTCGTCGCACCGCCAGCCCCCGGTGGGATGTTCAAGGGCGAACGTTAGGTATCCAATTCATGCTGACCATCCTCGGCTTCACCATGATCGCGACATTTCTTGTCCTGATCATGCTGAAGAAGATGTCGCCGATCGCGGCGCTCGTGCTGATTCCCGCGCTGTTCTGCGTGTTCGTCGGCAAGGGCGCCCACCTGGGGGACTACGTCATCGACGGCGTCACCGGCCTCGCCCCCACCGCCGCGATGCTCATGTTCGCGATCGTCTACTTCGGGGTGATGATCGACGTCGGCCTCTTCGACCCGGTCGTCCGGGGCATCCTGAAGTTCTGCAAGGCCGACCCGCTCAGGATCGTCGTCGGTACGGCGGTCCTCGCGGCGATCGTCTCGCTCGACGGCGACGGCTCCACGACCTTCATGATCACCGTGTCGGCGATGTACCCGCTGTACAAGCGGCTGAAGATGAGCCTGGTCGTGATGACGGGCGTCGCCGCGATGGCCAACGGCGTGATGAACACCCTGCCCTGGGGCGGCCCGACGGCCCGTGCGGCGACGGCGCTGAAGCTCGACGCGAGCGACATCTTCGTCCCGATGATCCCGGCACTGGCCGTCGGCCTGGTCTTCGTGATCGCGCTCTCCTATGTCCTCGGCCGCCGCGAGCGCAGGCGGCTCGGCGTGCTGACGCTGGGCGAGGTGCTGGTGGCGGAGAAGGAGTCGGAGACGGTGCTGGTGGGGGCCGGTACTACGGGTACTACGGGTACCGAGAAGCAGGGCAAGGCCGGCGCCCCCCTCCCCGAGAACCCGTACGACCCCGAGGACCCCGACGACGGCTTCCGCGTCCTCGACCCCGACCGCCCCACCCTCCGCCCCAGGCTCTACTGGTTCAACGCCCTCCTGACGGTCGCCCTCCTCACCGCGATGATCATGGAGTGGCTGCCGATCCCGGTGCTGTTCCTCCTCGGCGCGGCCCTCGCCCTGACCGTCAACTTCCCGCACATGCCGGACCAGAAGGCACGCATCGCCGCGCACGCCGAGAACGTCCTCAACGTCTCCGGCATGGTCTTCGCCGCCGCCGTCTTCACCGGCGTCCTCAAGGGCACCGGCATGGTCGACCACATGGCCCGCTGGCTCGTCGACAACATCCCCGACGGCATGGGCCCGCACATGGCCTTCGTCACCGGCCTGCTGAGCCTCCCGCTGACCTACTTCATGTCGAACGACGGCTTCTACTTCGGCGTCCTCCCCGTCCTCGCCGAGGCCGGCCAGGCGCACGGTGTCTCCTCGCTGGAGATCGCCCGCGCCGCCCTCGTCGGCCAGCCCCTGCACATGTCCAGCCCGCTCGTCCCGGCCGTCTACGTCCTCGTCGGCATGGCGAAGGTCGAGTTCGGCGACCACACCCGGTTCGTCGTCAAATGGGCCTGCCTCACCTGCCTGGTGATCCTCGCGGCGGGCATGCTCTTCGGGATCATCTAGGGCGACGGGCCCCGAGCCGACGGGCCCTGAGCCGACAGCCCCTCAGCCGGCAGACCCCTAAGGGGAACCCCGTACCACCGTTGGAGGTGTCTGTGAGGCCCGGCGGGAACCGTGGCTGGCTGCTCAGGCTCGTCATCGCCTTCTCCTTCGCGCAGGGGGCGGTGTCGATGGCCCGGCCCGCCGTCTCCTACCGGGCTCTCGCGCTGGGCGCGGACGAGCGGGCGGTCGGGGTGATCGCGGGGGTGTACGCGCTGCTGCCCCTCTTCGTCGCCGTGCCGCTGGGGCGTCGTACGGATCACGGGCGGTGTGCGCCGCTGCTGCCCGTCGGGGTGGCGCTGATCGCGGGCGGGTGCGCGCTGAGCGGAGTCGTCAACTCCCTGTGGGCGATGGCGCTTTGGAGCGGGGTGATGGGGCTCGGGCACCTCGGCTTCGTCATCGGCGCACAGTCGCTCGTGGCCCGGCGGTCCGCGCCGCGCGAACAGGACCGCAACTTCGGCCACTTCACCATCGGCGCCTCCCTCGGCCAGCTCGCCGGACCCGTCGGAGCGGGCGCCCTCATCGGCCGGGACGACCTCGCCGGGACCAGTGCGCTCGCCCTCCTCGTCGCGGGGGCCGGGGCGGCCGTCGCCGTCAGCTCGCTGTGGCGGATCGAGGACCGGGAGACGATCCCCAAGTCCCGTGCCCGGCAAGGAGATCGGGTGTCGGTGACGGGCATCCTGCGGACCCGGGGCGTACCCGCCGGGATGCTGATCAGCATGTCGGTCCTGTCCGCCACGGACATCCTCACCGCGTACCTGCCGGTCGTCGGGGAGGACCGCGGGATCTCCCCGACGGCCGTCGGCCTCCTGCTCAGCCTGCGGGCTGCCGCGTCCATCGCCTGCCGGCTGATCCTCACCCCGCTGCTGCGCCTGCTGGGGCGCCGACGGCTCCTCACGCTGACCTGTCTGTCGGCCGCCCTGTTGTGCGCGGCGGTCGCGATTCCCGTACCCGTGTGGGTACTTGGGGTGATCCTCGCGGCGTTGGGCTTCTGTCTGGGCGTGGGCCAGCCGCTCTCGATGACGACGGTCGTGCAGGCGGCGCCCGCCTCCGCGCGCTCGACGGCCCTCGCGCTGCGCCTCACCGGGAACCGGCTCGCCCAGGTCGCCACGCCCGCCGGAGCCGGGGTGGCCGCGGGGGCCACCGGGGTCGCGGCGCCGTTCCTGATGCTGGGGGCGCTGTTGCTGCTGTCGGCGGGGGTGGGGGTACGGGCACCCGGACCTGGGAGTGACGCCGAAGGGGTGAGCGAGGTCCCTGAGGGCCCGTCCCCTGAACGCCGGGGACGACTCTCGCTGAGCCGTACGAGTGAGGACTGACGTCCCGTACGGCGATGCTCCCGCCCACCGCGCACTGTGTGCCCTCAGTCTTCCGAAAAAGATGACAATCATCCGACTCGGAGGCTTCGTATGACCCGCCCGTATCCGTCCCGCAAGGCAGCCGCCACGCTGGCGGCGCTCGCCGCCACGGGAGTGACCCTCCTCGGCGCGTCTGCCGCCGTCGCCGCGCCCGGCGACAATGGCGACGTCAAGGTCCACGTCGTGGGCACCGCGATCGACGCTCAGGCCAACCAGCCCAAGATCTGCCGGTTCTACCTGGACGCCTTCAACTTCGACACCGCCCAGGGCATCGACTGGACGATCCAGCCGCAGGGCGGGAACTCGGGCACCACGGCCATGCTGTCCGACTCCCTCACGCTGGCGAACGGCTCGGGGGTCACCGAGAATCTGCTGCTGCCGACCGGGCAGTACAAGCTGACGTGGAAGATCGTCGGCGGCAACGGCGCGGGCAAGATGAAGGTGTTCAAGGTCGACTGCCCCAGCACGCCGAGCAGCCCGCCGCCGACCAGCCCGCCGCCCGGCGGTCCGGGTGGTCCGGGTGGTGGTCCCGGCGGACCCAACGGCGGCCCTCCGGCGGGTGGCGGCGGACTCGCGAAGGAGGACGCTTTCAACCCGCTCGCCGGTGCGGCGGCCGTCGGTGTCACGGCGGTCGGCGCGGTGGCGTGGTTCCGGCTCCGCCGTCGCCCGCATGGCGCCGCGTAACCCCGGCGCCGCACGCAT
>NZ_JBTYMC010000327.1:0-7035 GCF_054880855.1 Streptomyces sp. S6
GTGTGGCCGTCGCGGGCGAGGACGCCGCCGGGGCGGGCGCGCAGGGGGAAGACGTGGCCGGGGCGGACGAAGTCGTCGGCGACGGCGTCGGGGCCGGCCAGGAGGCGAATCGTGGTCGCGCGGTCGGGCGCGGAGATACCGGTCGTGACGCCGTGCGCGCCGGACGCGTCGACGGAGACGGTGAACGCCGTCTTCATGGACTCGGTGTTGTCGCCGACCATCTGCGGCAGCGCGAGCCGGTCGAGTTCGGCGCCCTCCATGGGCACGCAGATCAGTCCCCGGCACTCGCTCATCATGAACGCGACGATCTCGGGGGTGATCTTCTCGGCGGCGACGACGAGGTCGCCCTCGTTCTCGCGGTCCTCGTCGTCGACGACCACGATGGGGCGCCCGGCAGCGATGTCCGCGACGGCCTGCTCGACGGGGTCGAGGGTGAGGTCGGCGTCGGTGTCGTACAGGACGGTTGCCGTGGTCATGCGGGGGCCCCTTCCAGGACGGTCCGGCGCGAGCGCAGCCACCAGTCGCGCATGCCCCACAGGACGAGGGCGCCGTAGATGACGTAGACGAAGCCGGAGAAGGCGTAGCCGTTGGCGAAGTTGAGGGGGACGCCGACGGCGTCGACGAGGAGCCAGGCGAACCAGAACTCGATCATGCCCTTGGCCTGCGCGTACATGGCGACGAGCGTGCCGACGAAGATGTACGCGTCGGGCCAGGGGTCCCAGGACAGGGTGGGGTTGGCCTTGAAGAACAGTGCGACGGCGACGGTTCCGGCGGCCCCGGCGGCGATCATCGCGCCGCGCTCGGTCCAGGTGGCGAAGCGGGGCACGATGTGGCCGTCGCCGCCCTTGCCGCCGCGCTGCCACTGCCACCAGCCGTACACCGCGACGACCATGACGACGGCCTGCTTGCCGGCGCTGCCCGCGAGATGCCCGTAGAAGGCGCCGAACAGGATCAGCCCGGAGGCGAACTGGACGGGCCAGGTCAGCAGGTGACGGCGCCAGCCGAGGGCGAGCCCGACGAGGCCGAGGATGTTGCCGACCATGTCCGACCACTTGATGTGCTGGCCGAACAGGACGAACGCCTCGGAGTTCAGCCAGTTCACTTCCCGGCTCCCATCAGGCGCTCGACGTACTTCGCGATGACGTCCACTTCGAGGTTGACCGGGTCGCCGGGCTGCTTGAGGCCGAGCGTGGTCAGCGCGAGGGTCGTCGGGATGAGGCTGACGGTGAAGTAGTCGGCGCCCGCCTCGACGACGGTCAGGCTGATGCCGTCGACGGTGATCGAGCCCTTCTCGACGACATAGCGCGTGATCTCCGCGGGGAGGGAGATCTTGACGATCTCCCAGTTCTCAGAGGGCGTCCGGGCCAGGACCTGGCCGGTGCCGTCCACGTGTCCCTGCACGATGTGGCCGCCGAGGCGCGCGCCGAGGGCCATGGGGCGTTCGAGGTTGACGCGGGAGCCGACCGCGAGGGCGCCGAGGCTGGAGCGGTCGAGGGTCTCGGCCATCACGTCGGCGGTGAACTCGTCGCCCTCGTGCTCCACGACAGTGAGACAGACCCCGTTCACGGCGATGGAGTCGCCGTGCTTCGCGCCGTCGGTGACGACGGGGCCGCGCAGCCGGAACCGGGAGGCGTCGCCGAGATTCTCGACGGCGGTGATCTCACCCAGTTCTTCAACGATTCCGGTGAACACTTCCCGGGTCCTCCTGCCACGTCGGGCACGGACTCCGGGGCCTGTCGAGAGACGACAGAAACACGGACAGGAGCACTCTGAGGGAGGGTCGCCGGACGCACTCGTCCACGGACGAGCACACATACGGCGGCGCACCCCAAAGGGCCTGCCCGCCGCGCACTGCCTCCCATCCGGACTTTAACCGTCGGTCCAGGAATTCCACCTGGTCAACCGATCACTGGAAGCGATCGGGTCGCGGACTGTAACCGCCGGTTCGGACTTTCACCGACCCCGGAGTGCGCTGCTATTGGTACACGGTCAGTGTGCCACGGCCGACAGTGATCCATACGGGTGAAGTGTGTGGAGTGGCTCACAGGGAGTGGCCCGGCACGCGGAGTGCCGAGGGTCAGGCACAGTGGGGGCATGACGACCGCGCTCGCCGAGGAGTTCGAGACCCACCGCCCCCGACTGTTCGGGCTCGCCTACCGGATGCTGGGCTCCGCCGAGGAGGCGGAGGACACCGTCCAGGACGTCTACCTGCGGTTCAGCGGCGTCGACCGGGCGGGCATCGAGCACGTCGGGGCGTGGCTGGCGAAGGCCGCGACGAACCTGTGCCTGAACCGGCTGACCTCGGCGCGGGCGCGGCGCGAGCGGTACGTCGGCCCCTGGCTGCCGGAGCCCGTCCTCACCTCCGGGGGCGCGCTCGGCCCCCTGGAGACCGCCGAGCAGCGCGACGCGGTGTCGCTGGCGCTGCTCGTCCTGCTGGAGCGGCTCACGCCGACCGAGCGAGCGGTGTACGTCCTGCGTGAGGCGTTCGCCTACGGGCACGCGGAGATCGCGGGCGTCCTCGACCTCACCGAGGCCAACTCCCGTCAGCTGTACCGGCGGGCGGAGCGGCGGATCACCGAGGAGCGGGCCCGGTTCGAGCCGGACTCCGAGCGCCGCGCCTCCCTGCTGACCGCGTTCCTCGCCGCCGCGCAGGAGGGTGACCTCGCGGGTCTGGAGAAGCTCCTCGCCTCCGACGTCACCTGGTGGGGCGACGGGGGCGGCAAGGTGTCCGCCACCATGCGGCCGGTGTCCGGGCGGGAGAAGGTCGCCCGCTTCGCGGACGGGATCTTCCGGCGTCACCTCACCGACAGGACGTTCACCCTCGTCGAGATCAACGGCGGGCCGGGGGCGTTGTTCTGGGACGGCGACGTCGTCTTCTGCGCGGTCGTCTTCGAGTGCCGGGACGGGCTCGTCACGGAGGTGCGGGCGGTTCTCAACCCCGAGAAGCTGGCGTTCCTGCGGCGGCAGGTGGCCGGCTGACGCGGTTGTCACGTCTCGGCGGGCTGTCCGGTTCTCAGTGGTGCCGGGGGACATCACCGCTGAAGGAGCTGATACGCATGGCCACGATCCTGGTGACCGGAGGGACCGGAACGCTCGGGCGGCCCCTCGTCGCACGGCTGCGGGCGGACGGCCACGAGGTGCGGGTCCTCAGCCGACGCGGCCCGGAACACCCCGTCGACCTCTCCGTCGGCGGACCCGCCCTCGACACGGCCCTGACGGGCGTCGACACCGTCGTCCACTGCGCCAGTTCGCCCCGCGGGGGTGACGAGACGGCCGCCCGCAACCTGATCACCGCCGCGCGGCGGGCCGGGGTCGGGCACCTCGTCTACATCTCGATCGTGGGTGTGGACCGGGTCCCGTACAGCTACTACCGGACCAAGCTCGCCGTGGAGCGCATGATCGAGGAATCCGGGATCGGCTGGACGGTCCTCCGCACCACCCAGTTCCACGACCTCGTCGCCCAAGTCCTGGACGCCCTCTCCAAGTCCCCCGTGATGCCGGTCCTCTCCGGTGTCAGCGACCAGCCCGTCGAGGTGACCGAAGTCGCCGTCCGGCTGGCGGAGTTGTCGGTGGGCGAGCCTCAAGGGCGGGTGCCCGACATGGGTGGCCCCGAGGTCCGCACGTTCGACTCCCTGGCCCGGTCGTTCCTGCGGGCCCGGGGGAAGCGGCGGCTGGTGGTGCCGGTGCGGTTGTGGGGTGCGGCTTATCGGGCGTTCCGGGTGGGGGCACATTTGACGCCGGGGCGGGCTGTGGGGAAGGGGACGTTCGAGGGGTATCTGGCGGAGGGGGGTCGGTCGGGGGTGGGCTGACGTGGGGGCGAGGGGGTTGCCGAGGCAGGCGGTTCGCTGGGCCCGGGAGGGCCGTTGAGGTGCGGGCGAGGGGGTTGAGGTGAGGGGCCCGCTACGGCGTCCCGAACAGGTCCGCCTGCGCCGCCTCCCTCGCCGTCAGCAACGCCCCCCGCAACACCGCCCCACCTCCCAGCCCACTCGCCCTCACCTCGGTCACCAGCGGCGCCATTCCCCGGATCCGTCCCTCGACCCTCCGGGCCAACTCCGCGCCGCCTGCCTGCCCGACCTCCCCACCGAGGACGACGCACCCGGGGTCGAGCACAGCGACGACGGAGGCGACACCGAGGGCGATGCGGTCGGCCAAGGCGTCGAGGAAGAGGGCGGCGAGGGTGTGTTCGAGGGGGGTGCCCTTGGCGGTCGGCACGGGGGCTGCCCGCCCGGGAGTGCCGGGCGCGAGGGCGTCGTCCCCGGCGCCTGACGCGGCGGCAGGTCGTCCCGGAGCCACGACAGCGAGGGTGCCGTTCTCAGTCGTCGGCCCAGTGCCGGTGGCTTCGTGAAGCACCCCGGCGTGGGGATGCGCAGGCGTGGTGGCGAGCCCCCCGGCGCCCGGCTCGACGGCGGCCGGCCCCTGGGCCCCGCCTCTCGCCGTCGACCCACTGCCGTCAGCCTCAGCAGGCACAGCAGCAGACCCCCCAGCGCCCCTCCCCGAAACCCCGACACCCGGCACGGCAGCGGTCAGTCCCTCGGCCCCGCCTCTCGCCGTCAGCCCACTGCCGTCAGCCTCAGCAGGCACGGCAGCGGGCCCCCCAGCCCCCGGCACGGCGACGGCCAGCCCCTGGACCCCACCCCTCCCCGTCGACCCACCACCGTCGACCCCGTCAGACACCCCGGCGACGGAACACCCCGGCGACGTGCCGTCCTGGTCACCGGTCCCCCCTCCGGAGGACACCGCTCCGACGGCCTCCCGGACCACCCCCGCAGCCCCCTCCCCCGCCACCCCGAACTCCCCGGCGAGCCGTTCGACGGCCCACCCCCCGGCCATGGAGTGGTACCCGCCCTCGCAGGACGCGGCGGAGGGGAGGGCCGCGCCCGGTACCGGGAGGAAGCCGATCTCGCCGGTGCCGCCGGAGGCGCCGCGGCGGAGGGTGCCGTCGAGGACGACGGCCGCGCCGATGCCGTGGCCGAGCCAGAGGAGGACGAAGGTGTCGCGGTCCTGGGCGGAGCCTTCCTCGCGTTCGGCGAGGGCCGCGAGGTTGGTCTCGTTCTCGACGAGCGCGTGGGTGCCGGGGAAGCGTTCCTGGAGGGCGGCGGCGAGGCGGCGGTGCCAGGTGGGGAGGGAGCCGGAGTCGCGGAGGTCGCCGGTGGAGGGGTCGATGAGGCCGGGGGCGCCGATGCAGACGGTGTGCAGGGAGTCGACGCCGGCTTCCTTCACGGCCCGCTCCACGAGGCTCACCGCCTGGTCCAGCGCGGGCCCGGTGTCCGTGTCGCCCTCGATCGGCACGGACGCCTCCGTGAGAACCCGCCCGACGAGGTCGGAGACGATGACGGCGACGCCGTCGGTGCGGGCGTCGAGCGCGGCGAGGTGGGCGCGGGAGCCGACGATGCCGTACAGCCTCGCGTTGGGCCCCCGGCGATGCGCCCCCGACTCCCCCACGACCTCGATCAGCCCGGCAGCGGCGAGGCGCTCGACGAGGTCCGCGACCGTCGGCCGGGACAACCCCGTGAGCTGCTTCAACTGCCCTGCCGTGAGCGGGCCTTCCCGCTGGAGCAGGCCCAGGGCGAGCCGGTCGTTGATGGCTCTGGCCGTACTCGGTGATGCGGGCATGGCGAGATCCTCCCACGGCCGGGACCGTCTCGAACGGTGACTGCCCTCTTTTTATCAGGAAGGGTCCCTGATAGTTTTCCGCGCGGCATGACCCGACACGCGGCATGGCCTGACAGACGAGGAGGGGTGGGGATGGGCGGGGATGTGCGCCGGGGCCGGTACGCCATCGCGGCCGTGTTCGCCGTGCACGGCGGGGTGACGGGCTCGTTCGTGACCCGGGTGCCGTGGATCCAGGACCACGCGGACCTCGGCGCGGGCCTGCTCGGCTTCGCGCTGGCGTTCACCGCGTTCGGCGCGGCCTGCGCGATGCCGCTGGCGGGCTGGGTCACCCACCACCTCGGCAGCCGCACGGCCCTGCGCCTCCTGCTCGCCCTGTGGACCCTCTCCCTCACCCTGCCCGCCCTCGCCCCGAACCTCCTCACCCTGTGCCTCGCGATGTTCACCTACGGCGCGTCGGCGGGCATGGCGGACGTCGCCATGAACGCGATGGGCGTCGAGATCGAGCGCCGCCTCGGCAAGTCGATCATGTCGGGCCTGCACGGCATGTGGAGCGTCGGCACCCTCGCCGGCTCCGGCGTCGGCACCCTCGCCGCACACCTCGACGTGGACGCCCGCGTCCATCACGGACTGGCCGCGCTGATCCTGACCGCCCTGGGCCTGACCGCCTGCCGCTGGGTCCTGGACCTGCGCCCGACGGAAGAGGACGAGGCACCGCCCCGCTTCACCCTGCCGCCCCGCTCGGCCCTGCTGATCGGCCTCGTCGGCTTCTGCGCCGTGTTCGCGGAGGGCGCCAGCATGGACTGGTCGGCGGTGTACCTGGAGGACCGGCTCGCGGCGTCGGCAGGGCTGGCGGCGGCCTGCACGACCGGCTTCATGCTGACGATGGCCGCCGCCCGGCTGACCGGAGACCTGGCCGTCAACCGCTTCGGCGCCGTACGAACCGTGCGGGCGGGCGGAGTCCTGGCGGTCGCGGGCGGCGCGCTCGTCGTCGTCTCGGAGCACCCCGCGGTCGCGATGGCCGGCTTCGGCCTCATGGGCCTCGGCATCGCCGTGGTCGTCCCCCTCTGCTTCGCGGCGGCCGGGCACGCCGGCCCGAACCCCGCCCAGGCCATCGCCGGCGTCGCGACCATCACCTACACCTCCGGCCTCATCGCCCCCAGCCTGATCGGCGGCGTCGCCCACGCGACCGACCTGACGGTGTCCTTCGCCGTGGTCACAGCCCTGGCCTGCGGCCTGCTCCTCTTCGCGGGCGTCCTACGGAGCGCGGAACGCACGCAGACGGCGCCGGCGAACGCGGCGGTACCGGATCCTGGCTCCTCGACGACCTTCAGCAGCGCGTTGAACCCCGCCGACGTGACCATGTGGGCCTCGTCGATGATGTAGATCTTGTAGCGGCTGCGGGCCGGCCCGAAGAACGCCTTC
>NZ_JBTYMC010000328.1:0-7004 GCF_054880855.1 Streptomyces sp. S6
CACTCGGCGTCAGTCAGATCACCACGAGTCACGCGACCGGTCTACCGCAGTCGGCACCCTCCTGGAGCGGGAATAACCGATCCCGTGATCTCAACCCAGAACACGCCCTAGCCGCCGATCGCCGACATCGGCCGGTCCGGCTGCACGAACGTCGGGTCGTCGAGTCCTGCCCCCGCCTTCTTCCCGTACATCGCCACGCGCCACAGTTCGGCGAGTTCCTCGTCCGTCGCGTCGCCGCGCAGGGCCGCGCGCAGGTCGGTCTCCTCGCGGGCGAACAGGCAGGTGCGGATCTGGCCGTCGGCGGTGAGGCGGGTGCGGTCGCAGGCGGCGCAGAAGGGGCGGGTGACGGAGGCGATGACGCCGACCCGGTAGGGGCCGCCGTCGACCAGCCAGCGTTCCGCGGGGGCCGAGCCGCGCGCGTCCGGCGTCTCCGGGGTGAGGGTGAAGCGGGTGCGCAGGGAGGTGAGGATGTCGCCGGCGGTGACCATGCCGTCGCGGGTCCAGCCGTGCTGGGCGTCCAGGGGCATCTGCTCGATGAAGCGGAGTTCGTAGGCGTGGTCCATGGCCCAGGCGAGCAGCTCGGGGGCTTCGTCGGCGTTGAGGCCCGGCATGAGGACGGTGTTGACCTTGACGGGGGTGAGGCCTGCCGTGTGGGCGGCGGCGAGGCCGTCCAGGACGTCCTGGTGGCGGTCTCGGCGGGTGAGGGTCTTGAAGACGTCGGGGCGGAGGGTGTCCAGCGAGACGTTGACCCGGTCGAGGCCGGCGGCCTTGAGGGCGCCGGCGGTGCGCTTGAGGCCGATGCCGTTGGTCGTGAGGGACATGCGGGGGCGCGGGGTGAGGGCGGCGACGCGCTCGACGATGCCGGTGAGGCCGGGGCGCAGGAGGGGTTCGCCGCCGGTGAAGCGGACCTCGTCGACGCCGAGGAGGCGGACCGCGATGTCGATCAGGCGGACGATCTCGTCGTCCGTGAGGAGGTCGGGTTTGGCGAGCCACTTCAGGCCCTCTTCGGGCATGCAGTAGGTGCACCGCAGGTTGCAGCGGTCCGTGAGGGAGACCCTCAGGTCGGTGGCCACTCGGCCGTAGGTGTCGATGAGCACGTGGGCCCCCTCCCTCGCTGGCTTCTCGGAATGGACTTTCCGTTACACCTGCGAGCCTACGTGACGCCACTGACAACGCTCGAACACGCCCGGGACGTGCGAAGGGCCGCGCCGCCGGAGGGGGTGCGGCACGGCCCTTCGTGGGACGGGTCTCGGCGTCAGTGCGCGCCGGTGCCCGTCAGGGAGCGGACCTCCAGCTCGGCGTACTTCTTCTTGTCGGGCTCCTCCTTCGAGAGGTAGGTGCCGACGACGCCGAGGAGGAAGCCGACGGGGATCGAGATGATGCCGGGGTTCTCCAGGGGGAACCAGTGGAAGTCGACGTCCGGGAACATCGAGGTCGCCTTGCCGGAGACGACCGGCGAGAACAGCACCAGGCCGACGGCGCTGACGAGGCCGCCGTAGATCGACCAGAGGGCGCCGCCGGTGGTGAACCGCTTCCAGAAGAGGCTGTAGAGGATGGTGGGCAGGTTCGCGGAGGCGGCGACCGCGAAGGCGAGGGCGACGAGGCCGGCGACGTTGAGGTCCCGGGCGAGGGCGCCCAGCAGAATGGATACGGCGCCGATGCCGACGGTGGCCCAGCGGGCGGCGCGGATCTCCTCCTGCTCGCTGGCCTTGCCCTTCTTGATGACGTTGGCGTAGATGTCGTGCGCGAAGGACGACGAGGAGGCCAGCGTCAGGCCTGCGACCACCGCGAGGATCGTCGCGAAGGCGACGGCGGAGATCGTGGCAAGGAGGATCGCGCCCCAGTTGGAGTCGACGCCGCCGAGGTGCAGGGCGAGCAGGGGGGCCGCGGTGTTGCCGGCCTTGTTGGAGCCGGTGATCTCGTCGTGGCCGATCAGGGCCGCCGCGCCGAAGCCGAGGGCGAGGGTCATCAGGTAGAAGGCGCCGATGAGGCCGATGGCCCACAGGACGGACTTCCGGGCGGCCTGCGCGGTGGGCACGGTGTAGAAGCGGATCAGGATGTGCGGGAGGCCCGCGGTGCCGAGGACGAGGGCGATGCCCAGCGAGATGAAGTCCAGCTTGGTGGTGCCGGTGAGGCCGTACTTGAGGCCGGGCTCCAGGAAGGCGGCGCCCTTGCCGCTGTTGTCGGCGGCGGTGCCGAGCAGGTCGGAGATGTTGAAGTCGAACTTGAGGAGCACCAGGAAGGTCAGCAGCAGGGCGCCCGCCATGAGGAGGACGGCCTTGACCATCTGGACCCAGGTGGTGCCCTTCATGCCGCCGATGGTGACGTAGAAGATCATCAGGACGCCGACCAGCGCGACGATGGCGATCTTGCCGCCGTCGGTGGTGATGCCGAGCAGCAGCGAGACGAGGACGCCGGCGCCGGCCATCTGGGCGAGCAGGTAGAAGATCGAGACGACGATGGTGGAGGTGCCGGCGGCCGTCCGCACCGGGCGCTGGCGCATCCGGTAGGCGAGGACGTCGCCCATCGTGTAGCGGCCGGAGTTGCGCAGGGGTTCGGCGACCAGGAGGAGGGCGACGAGCCAGGCGACCAGGAAGCCGATGGAGTAGAGGAAGCCGTCGTATCCGAAGAGGGCGATGGCGCCCGCGATGCCGAGGAAGGACGCGGCGGACATGTAGTCGCCGGCGACGGCGAGGCCGTTCTGGAAGCCGGTGAACTGCCGGCCGCCCGCGTAGAAGTCGGAGGCGTCCTTGGTCTGCCGGCCGGCCCAGACGGTGATGACGAGGGTGGCGACGACGAACAGGGAGAACAGGGTGATGATCAGCGGGCGGTGCTGGCTCGCCTCACCTGCGGCGAGGGTGATCGCGGGGCTCATTCGGCGTTCTCCATACGGGTCTTGATGGCCTCGGCCTTGGGGTCGAACTTGGCGGCGGCGGTGCGCGCGTACCACCAGGCGATGAGGAACGTGGTCAGGAACTGGCCGAGGCCGAGGACCATCGCGACGTTGATGTTGCCCGCGACGGTGGTGCCCATGAAATCGCCCGCGTAGTTGGAGAGCAGGACGTACAGCAGGTACCAGGCGATGAAGCCGACGGTCAGCGGGAAGGCGAAGGAGCGGTAGGAGTGGCGCAGTTCACCGAATTCCGCGCTCTCCTGCACCGCTTCGAACTCCTCGGCCGAGGGGCGCTGGGCTGGGATCTTCGATGGGGGCGGTGTCTCGGTGGCCACGGAGTCTCCTCGCGTTGCGAAGGTCGGATCTAACGGACGTACAGGCATATATGTACAGGCATACGACGGAAGCTCGATCGGCCTCGGGCTTCCTTCCCAAGGTCACGGCGCCGCGTTGAGGCCGGTTCAACTCGTTCGGGTTGTTTCGAAAGTTGACGTTCGGGGGATTCGGCCGCCCCGCGAGGTGCCCGGATTCCGGAGCGTGATCTTCGGAAGCCATTGCTGCGGGGCGAGTCCGGCGGATAGCTTCGAGGCGTACCACCCGTCATGTACCTGCCCGGACGCGGACCTCGCGCCCGGTGCCTCGCCGTACCCGGATGATGTGGAGATCCCATGGCTCATCTGCCTTCCAGACGACGCCTCGCGCTCGCCGTGCCGCTCGTGCTGACGCTCACCGCCTCCCTCGGCTTCCTGCCGACGGCGGCGACCGCCGCGCCGGCCTCGGTGGCCGGGACGGTCGGCGAGGCCACCGAGGCCGGGACGCTGACGTACGTCGTCAACACGAAGGTGGACCACCGCACGATCGCGTCGGTCGAGAAGGCGGTCGCGGCGGCGGGAGGGACCGTCGTGATCACCTACGACCGGATCGGGGTGATCGTCGCCCACTCGGCGAACCCCGCGTTCGCGGCCGAGATACGCAAGGCGCGCGGCGTGCAGTCGGCGGGCGCGACCCGGACGGCCCCGCTGACCCCGGCCGGGACGACGGACGAGGGCGCGGTCCAGAAGCTGACGCAGGCGCAGGCCGCACAGCTCGCCGCGGACGCCACCGCCGGTCAGGAGCCGATGGAGGCGGACCAGTGGGACCTGCGCGCGATCGGCGCGGACAAGGCCGCCGAGATCAACCCGGGCAGCAAGAAGGTCACCGTCGCCGTCATCGACACGGGCGTCGACGACACCCACCCCGACCTCGCCCCCAACTTCTCCGCGTCGCAGTCCGCGAGCTGCGTCGGCGGGGTCGCCGACACCACGCCGGGCGCCTGGCGGCCGGCCGACCCGAGCCACTACCACGGCACGCACGTCGCCGGTGAGATCGCCGCCGCGCGCAACGGCATCGGCGTCGCCGGGGTCGCACCGGGCGTCAAGGTCTCCGGGATCCGCGTCTCGCAGGGCGAGGGGCAGTTCTTCTACCCCGAGGCCGTCGTCTGCGCGTTCGTCTTCGCCGCCGACCACGGCGTCGAGATCACGAACAACAGCTACTACGTCGACCCGTACCTCTACAACTGCCTCGACGACCCCGACCAGAAGGCCGTCGTCGACGCGGTGAACCGCGCGCAGTCCTACGCCCAGCGCAAGGGCACCCTCAGCATCGCCTCGGCCGGGAACTCCAACCACGACCTGGACTCCGACGCGATCGAGGACACCACCAGCCCGAACGACTCGACGCCGGTGACGCGGACGATCGACCCGCACAAATGCCTCGACGTCCCGGCCCAGCTGCCGGGCCTGGTGACGGTCAGCGCGACCGGCGTCAAGGGCACCAAGTCGTACTACTCGACGTACGGTTTCGGCGCCGTCGACGTCGCGGCGCCGGGCGGTGACCGGTTCCAGATCCCGGACACCCCGTCCAAGAACGGCCGCATCCTCTCCACCCTCCCCGGCAACACCTACGGCTACCTCCAGGGCACCTCCATGGCCGCCCCGCACGCCGCCGGCGTCGCCGCCCTCCTCAAGTCCACCCACCCGTGGGCCGGCCCCGCCCAGCTCACCGCCCTCCTCAAGTTCCAGGCCGACAAGCAGTCCTGCCCCACCGAGCCGTACGACGGCAACGGCGACGGCGTCGTCGACGCCACCTGCGTCGGCGGCAAGTTCTACAACGGCTTCTACGGCGCCGGCGTCGTCAACGCCCTGAAGGCCGTCAAGAAGTAGCCCCCGGTACGCCGCCGTCGACCCGCGGTCCGGGCGGGGCGACGGCGGCGCTGGAGCTGCTGCCCGGCCCGGCGGGGCCGACAGCGCACGAGGCAGCGGCCGTAGTCCGTACAGCCTGGTTGATCGGCGATCACGGCCTGCCCTCGACGGTCCATCACGTAGAAAAACCACTGGCCCCACCCCTCCCCACCCCCCTACCGTCGTCCCCACGGGGGCGGCTCCCCGGTGTGCTTCCTTCTCACCTGCCTGAAAAGCCTTAGCGCACCCACTCCCCGCCCCCGCCTCTCACTTCACCTTTCCCGGGGGACCCTCTTGACCGAACTCGCCTCCGTCCTGCTGCGCCGTCTCCGGACCGTCTACGTCGACCATCCGGGCCCCCGTCCGGGGGACCCCTCGACGGCGGACGGCATGACAGCTCTGGAAGTCGAGCTGCTGGACCGGGGTTTCGCTCCGAGCAGGGAGTTGAGGGAGTCGCTGGCGTGGCTGGGGCCGGCTGGACTCGCGGGCGCGGGGCGGGAGTTGATCGCGAGGATCGACGAGGAGCTGGGGGCGGACCGCACGCACATGCCGCTGTTCCGGAACTTCCCGGTGTCCGTGCCGGACGACACGGAGGCTTTGTGGGTGGACCGGGTGTTCACGCTGCTCCTCCAGTGGCCGCAGCAGCCGTGCGTCCTGTGCGGGACGGTGACGAGCGTGCACCCGGTGTCGCCGTGCGCGCATCTGGTGTGCCGGGTCTGCTGGGACGGCGAGGAGTACGCGGGTTGCCCGATCTGCCACCGGAGGATCGAGGGGGACGACCCGTTCCTGAGGCCGGCTCAGCCGCGCCGCACACCGAACGACGGCACACCCAACGACGCGGGCCCGCTGAAGCTGCTCGCGCTGGGCACGGACGCCCGGTCGGACACCGTCACGGCGCTGCGGACGCTCCTCGCCCGCCGCACCCCGCTGCCGCCCAGGGACAGGGCGGATCTCGGTGTGCTGCTGGCGCACGCTCCGGAGGGCGTGGAGTGGTTCCCGCGGGAGGTGCCGGTCCGGGAGACCAAGGCGTTCGTGCTGGGCCGTCTGCTGGCCGTACAGAGCCGCAGGGCGGAGGTTCTGGGGCTGCTGGACGCTCATCTGACGACCGCGACGGACGTGTTGCGGCTGCTGTGCGTGTGGTCCGGCGGGGAGGCGGACCTCGTCGAGCCGCCGAGGATGCGCTCGCTGCCACGGGGGATCCGCCGGCGGCTGCTGGCCGTGCTGGACGGTTTCCCCCGGCTGGTGGAGGACGTCCTGCGGCACCCGACCGCCTGGAAGCGCGCGGCGGAGACCCTGCACCCGTTCGAGCACCACGCCCGGCACCCGAGGGCGACGCTGGCGTTCGCGGTGCTGCGGGGCACGCCGACGACGGGGGAGCTCGGGGAGGGGATCCTGCGGACGGCGGCGGCGCACCCGGAGGCGGTCCGGATCGTCGGCACGCGTGTGCGCCCGGCGACGTGGCACGCGCGCGTGGAGGGCGCGTTGGCGGAGAAGGACGCCCGCGCGGCCCTGGAGCTGCTCGCGGAACGTCCGGGTGAGCTGCTGCGGCGCCTGGACCACGTCCTGCGTCTGCGCTCCCTGGAGACCCTCCCGGAGGACTTCGCGGACGTCCTGCGCCGCGCGCTCCCCCAGGCGGGCCCGGCGCCGCTGCTGGCTGCTCTCGGGCGGCTGCGCGTCCGGCATCTCCCGGCGGACCGGCGGGTGTTCTTCCCGCGCGGGAGCGTCACGCGCGCGTGGGCCGTCGACGACACGCGTCCGCCGCTGGCCCTCGCGGTGACGGAGGCGTTGTGGGCCGGCTTGAGGCCGTCCGTCCAGTTCCAGTCGGCGACCTTCTCCAGGACCTTGGGGTCCTTGGCGACGATCGAGATCGGCACGTCACGGTTGGCGCCCAC
>NZ_JBTYMC010000329.1:0-7002 GCF_054880855.1 Streptomyces sp. S6
TTCGCCCTCTCCCGGCTCGCCGACCCCCAGACCCTCCACCACACCCCGATCGGCGTCCTGCGCTCGGTCGAACGGCCCGTGTACGACACGCAGATGGCCGACCAGCTCGACACGGCCGTCGAACAGCGGGGCAAGGGGGACCTCGCGGCGCTGCTCGCGGGCGGGGACACCTGGACAGTGGTGGGGTGAGGGGCTGAGGCAGGCGGCGACCCCGCGTCGTCCGAACACGGGTCCGGTCCGCCGTGAGCGGGTCGGGCCCGGTCGTGTCCGCGGGGACGCTGAGCGTCGTCGTCCGCGTGGGGCGGTGGCTCAGCCCGTGCCGGACGCCTTGCGGGCGTCGTAGCGTTCGCGGGCCTCGACGACCTCGGTGAGGCGGGTCTCGGTCCAGGCGGCGAGGTCGCGGACGCGTTCGGCGGCCTCGCGGCCGAGGGGGGTGAGGGAGTAGTCGACGCGGGGTGGGATGACGGGCTGGGCGGCGCGGTGGACGAAGCCGTCGCGCTCCAGGGTCTGGAGGGTCTGGGTCAGCATCTTCTCGCTCACGCGGGCTATCGCGCGGCGCAGTTCACTGAACCGGCGCGTGCCGTCGAGGAGTTCGATGAGGACGAGGACGCCCCAGCGGCTGGTGACGTGCTCCAGGACCAGGCGGTGGGGGCACATCGCGCCGTCGGCCGTCTGATACTCGCGGAGCAGCTCGGTGAGGTCCTCCGAGCCATGCGTGGTTACCGACATGCCAGTACCTTACTTCAAAGTGGGTACTTTCCTTTGGTTAGCGCAACTCCTAGGGTTAGTGCATCGAGCACCCCACAAGGAGTACAAGAGCTATGAGCATCGTCGTCACCGGAGCCACCGGACACCTCGGCCGCCACGTCGTGGCGCAGCTGCTGGAGAAGGTTCCCGCCGAGCAGATCACGGCCGTCGTGCGCGACGAGGCCAAGGCCGCGGACCTCGCGGAGCGCGGCGTCAAGCTCGCCGTCGCCGACTACAGCGCCCCCGCGACCTTCGACGGCGTCTTCGCCGCCGGTGACAAGGTCCTGCTGATCTCGGGCAGCGAGGTCGGCAACGACCGTCCCGGCCAGCACCAGGTCGTCATCGACGCCGCCAAGGCCGCGGGCGTCGCGCTCCTCGCGTACACCAGCGCCCCCGGCGCCCTGACGGCCGCCCTCGGGGACGACCACCGGGCCACCGAGAAGGCGCTGCTCGCCTCCGGCCTGACCTACACGCTGCTGCGCAACGGCTGGTACCACGAGAACTACACCGAGAACCTGGCCCCGGTCCTGGCGCACGACGCCGTCGTCGCCGCCGCGGGCGAGGGTCGCGTCTCCTCCGCGTCCCGCGCGGACTACGCCGCCGCGGCCGTCGCCGTGCTGACCGGCGAGGGCCACGAGAACCAGACGTACGAGCTCGGCGGCGACGTCGCGTGGAGCTTCGCGGAGTACGCGGCCGAGCTGAGCGCGCAGACCGGCAAGGAGATCGCCTACAACAACGTGCCGGCCGAGGTGCTCGTCGGCATCCTCACCGGTGCCGGGCTGCCCGAGGGGTTCGCGCAGATCCTCGCCGGGGTGGACGAGTCCATCGCGAAGGGGGAGCTGGTGATCACCTCCGGGGACCTGTCGCGGCTGATCGGGCGGGCGACGACGCCGATCGCCGAGGCGGTCTCGGTGGCGCTGAAGGGCTGAGCGGGAGCGTGACCCCCTAGGGGTGTTACGGGGTGTACGGGTGACGCGCAGGGGCGTCACCCGTACACCCCGTAGTACTTGGAGGTGAAACGGGCTGACCGGCGGTGCGTGAGAGGCGTCGACAGGTTCCGTCATGACCGTATCGCGATACACACATGACATCCCCGCCCCTCCCCCGCTACCTTCGTCCCGGCGCCCACCGGGCGCGGGCAGGTGTGGCGAGCGGGAGGTGTCGTGGCCGGGATGTCGAAGGGCGAGCAACGGATAGGCATGGCGAACGGGATCGCCGCCTATGGGATGTGGGGGCTCGTCCCCTTGTACTGGCCGCTGCTGAAGCCTGCCGGGTCGGTGGAGATCCTGGCCCACCGGATGGTGTGGTCGCTCGCCCTGGTGGCCGGCGCGCTGCTCTTCGTGCGGCGCTGGGCGTGGGCGAAGGAGCTGGTCCGCCAGCCCCGGCGGCTCGCGCTGGTCGTGGTCGCGGCGACGGTCATCACCGTCAACTGGGGCGTGTACATCTGGGCCGTCAACGCCGGGCACGTCGTCGAGGCGTCCCTCGGGTACTTCATCAACCCGCTGGTCACCATCGCGATGGGCGTCCTGCTGCTGAAGGAGCGGATGCGGCCCGTGCAGTGGGTGGCGGTGGGGGTCGGTTTCCTCGCCGTCGTCGTCCTGACCATCGGCTACGGGCGGCTGCCGTGGATCTCGCTGGTCCTCGCCTTCTCCTTCGCGACGTACGGGCTGGTGAAGAAGAAGGTCAACCTCGGCGGGGTGGAGTCGCTGGCCGCCGAGACCGCCGTGCAGTTCCTGCCCGCCCTCGGGTATCTGGTGTGGCTGAGCGCGGCGGGCCGGTCGACGTTCACGGGCGAGGGCGCCGGGCACGCCGCGCTGCTCGCCTCGACCGGTGTCGTCACCGCCGTCCCCCTCGTCTGTTTCGGCGCGGCGGCGATCCGGGTGCCGCTGTCCACGCTGGGGCTGCTCCAGTACCTCGCGCCGGTGTTCCAGTTCCTCCTCGGGGTCGTCTACTTCGGCGAGGACATGCCGCCCGAGCGCTGGGCCGGGTTCGGGCTGGTGTGGCTCGCGCTGCTGCTGCTCACGGGGGACGCGTGGCGGACGGCGCGCAGGGCGAGGAGCGAGATGAGGGTGTCGAGCGCCGCCGTGGAGGCGGGGACGGCCGGCGTAGGGCGGAAGGCGTCGCGCGTCTCCTCGGGGGTGATCCCTGACGGGGTGACTCCTGTGGGGGCGGCCCCTACCCCTTCCGAGGTAGTACCGGAGGCCGAGGCGACGCCCCCCGCCGCCAAGCCGTAGACGAGCCGAACCGGGTCGAGGTGGGCGCGAGGCCCGCGCGCAGCCCTCCAGGGGTGACCCCCGGAGCTGGTTCCCTCTTGTTACCGGCCTCAGCCTGCGGCAGCATCAAGCAGTGTGGAAGAAGGCACTTCGAAGTCACCGAGTCACTGCCTGGGAACCGTGGCGTCGGCGGACGGTGATCCGTTCCAGTGGGACACGCGGGAGGACTGCCAGGTGCGGCAGATCCTCGACCGGATCGCCGACAAGTGGTCGTTGCTGGTGATCGCCCTGCTCGACAACCGGCGGCTGCGGTTCACGGAACTGCGGCGGGAGATCGACGGGGTGAGCCAGCGGATGCTGACGGTGACGCTGCGCCAACTGGAGCGGGACGGGCTGGTCCGGCGGACCGTGTATCCGGTGGTGCCGCCGAAGGTGGAGTACGAACTGACGGCGCTCGGGGTGACGCTGCACGCGACCGTCCAGTCACTGGTGACGTGGACGGAGGAGCATCAGGGGGAGATCGCGGCGGCCCGGGAGGAGTACGACCGACAGGAGGTCGGAATTTCCCATTCCTAGATCATTTCTCCAACTCCTTGCCCTTATAGGCCTCTTGACTGATCGTTGACCCCGGCTTCACCATCCAGTCACCCCATCAACCGTGGGCTCCCGGCGGACACCCCGCACGGGAGCACCGCCAGGACTGGATTACGGAGCCCCCCACCATGAAGCTCTCTGTCTCCGCGCGGGCGTCGGCCGCCGCCGTCGTCGCGGGTGCCACCCTGATCGCGACCGCTGTCACCGGATCGACCGCGGGCGCGGCGAACGCCGGAACGCTCGCCGCCGCGCCCGACATCCCGGTGGCCAACGTGAAGGCCCACCTCGCCGAGTTGCAGTCGATCGCGACGGCCAACGGCGGCAACCGCGCGCACGGCCGGGCCGGTTACCTCGCCTCGCTCAACTACGTGAAGGCCAAGCTGGACGCGGCCGGATTCACCACCACCGTCCAGCAGTTCACCGCCTCCAGCCGCACCGGCTACAACCTGATAGCCGACTGGCCCGGCGGAGACCTGAATCAGGTTGTCATGTCAGGGTCACACCTCGACAGCGTGACCTCCGGCGCCGGCATCAACGACAACGGCTCCGGCTCCTCCGCGATCCTGGAGATCGCCCTCGCTGTGTCCCGCGCGAACTACCAGCCCACCAAGCACCTGAGATTCGCCTGGTGGGGCGCCGAGGAGCTCGGCATCGTCGGCTCCCGGAACTACGTCAACAGCCTGTCCTCCGCGAACCGCGCCAAGATCAGCGGCTACCTCAACTTCGACATGATCGCCTCCCCGAACCCCGGTTACTTCGTCTACGACGACGACCCGACCATCGAGAAGACCTTCAAGAACTACTTCGCGGGCATCGGCGTCCCCACGGAGATCGAGACGGAGGGCGACGGCCGCTCCGACCACGCCCCCTTCGACAACGCGGGCATCCCGGTCGGCGGGCTCTTCACCGGCGCCGAGCGCTCCAAGACCGCCGCCCAGGCCGCCAAGTGGGGCGGCACGTCGGGGCGGGCGTTCGACCGGTGCTACCACTCGTCGTGCGACACGACGGCCAACATCAACGACACGGCGCTGGACCGAAACACGGACGCGGCGGCGTATGCGGTGTGGACGCTGTCGTCGTGAGACGTCGGGACGGGTACGTAGCGTCGTGACGGTGCCGTAGGGGCGTTGTGGCGGCGAGTGCGGGGACGGGTGCGTGGCGACGGGCTGGTTTCGTCGCTACGCACCCGTTTCGTCGTTACGCGGCCGTTCCGTCGCGACGCACCCGTCCCGTCGCCACGTCACCGTACCGCCGCCGCCCGTTCGGTCAGCCGCAGCATCCGGGAGCGGGCGGAGTCGAGGGCGGTGGGGTCGTCTGCGGCGGGGCCGCCGTCGGCGGAGAGGGCGGTCCACAGGCCGAGGAGTTCGTTGCCGAGGTTCAGTCCCTGGACGGGCTCCCGGACGGCACGCCAGGCCGTCGCGGCGCTCTGGACGTTGCCGTAGGCGGCTTCGGAGTCCCCGGTGCGCCGGTAGGCCCACGCGACGTCGAGGGAGACGTGGAAGGCGCGCACCGGGTCGCCCGCCAGGTACGCGATGTACGCGGCGAGTTCCCGCAGGCGCAGCACCTCGGGGTGGTCCGCGCCGAGCGCGCCCGACGCGTCCGTGACGGTCTGTTCCGCCAGTGCCGCCGCTGTGTCGATCCGGCCGGCGCGCACGGACTCGTTGATCCGCGCGATCGGCCCGGCGAGCGGGCCCGGCTCGACGCCGTCGGCCTCCCGGGGGTCGCCCCCGAGGACGGCCTCGGCGACCGCGTCGAACCCGCGCGCGGGTGTGTGCTTCGGGGCGGGTTCCCGGACCACGGTCTCGGGGTCGACGAGGGGGACGGGGGCGGGACGGGGCGCTTCCAGGGAGGGCGGTGGGGGGACAGGCCGCGGGGGGAGGGCGGGTTCCGACCGGGTCTCGGAGGGCGGCGGCGCGGTGACCGGGGGCGCCGGTGGGGCGGTGGGGCCGGGTGCGTCGTCCATCTCCGGTGGCGGGCCGAAGGTGCCGGTCGGCTGGGTGACGGTGCCCGGTGGGGCCGTCGGGGGCTCGGCGGCGTGCGGAGCGGGGGGCGGGGTGATCGGGACCGGCTCGGCCGTGAGGGTGCTCGAACCGTCGGGTTCGACCTGGATCGGGACGACGTAGCCGCTGCGTTCGTCGCGGACGGTGGCCAGGACGGCGTGGCCGGTGGCGACGGCGATGCGGCGGAGGTGGGCGAGGACCACGTGCTGGATCTCCTGGCCCTCGGGGGCGGTGACGGGCACCCCGCCGACGGACGCGGTGTCCCCGACGGCGCCCGGCGCGACCCGGACGTCGATCGGCGCCGGTGCCGTCACGGCGGGCCCCGGGAGGGGTTCTCGGCTGGGTCGGGACATGGTGTTCCTCACTCGGTTCTGCCGGGGAACCGGCGTTCCGCGCGTCACGATCCGATAAACACGCTTACCGGCGAGTATGGCCGCTCCGCCCCGCCGCTCGCGTCACCGGGACGTCACAGCCTCGTTCCAGATACCTGGCCGGAATCCGGCGCCTCACACAACTTCGTTGATCCACAAGGCGGGTTGCCCGAGGATGAGGTGGTACGACGCACCCCGGGGGGCCTGATGCGCTGGACCGTCCACGGCGAACGACCGCTGTACGACACGCCGTGGGTACGCGTGCGCGCGCTGGATGTCGAACAGCCCGACGGCACCCGTACGGAGTACCACGCGGTGCGGCTGCGGAACCTCGCGGTGCTCGCGGCCGTCGACGGCGAACGGCGTGTCCTGATGATGTGGCGGCACCGGTTCCTCACGGACACGTGGGCCTGGGAGCTGCCGATGGGTCTCGTCGAGGACGGCGAGTCGCCCGCGCGCGCGGCGGCCCGCGAACTGGAGGAGGAGACCGGGTGGCGCCCCGGCTCCGTGCGCGAGCTGGTCTACGCGGAGCCCGCCGCCGGGATCACCGACAGCCGTCACCACGTGTTCCGTACGGACGACGCGCGCCTGGTCGGTCCGCCGACCGAGCGCAACGAGTCCGACCGCGTGGAGTGGATTCCCCTCGCCGACCTGCGCGCGCTCATCGCGCGCCGGGAGATCGTCAGCGGGGCCACCCTGGTGGGCGTCATGGCCCTGTTGCTCGACCTCACCGGGTGAGCGCCCCGTCCGCCGTCGACCTCGCCGCCGCCGTCCGCTCGGGCGCCACGACCGCCGTGGAGGTCCTGGAAGGGGCCCTGGAGCGCCTGGAACGGGTTGATCCGATACTCGGGGCGTTCCGGGAGGTCTGGGCGGCTCAGGCGCTCGTGTACGCCCGTGAGGTGGATGCGCGGGTCGCGGGCGGGGAGGCGCTGCCGTTGGCAGGGGTGCCGATCGGGGTGAAGGGGCGTTCCCGGGAGTGGCGGGCGGAGGTGGCGGCTCTCGTGGCCGCCGGATGCGTGCCCGTCGGGGGGACCGCCGTGCCGGGGGCGGGGACCGCCTGGCAGACGTGGGGGCTCG
>NZ_JBTYMC010000330.1:0-6960 GCF_054880855.1 Streptomyces sp. S6
GCCGGCGCAGGCGCGTGCCATGGCGAGCGCGGCCTCGGGTTCACGCTGGACGCGGTCCGCGCCGACGCGGCGGCTGAGCAGTTCCATGGTCTCCCGGGTGGCCAGTGCGGGAAGTTCGAGGAAGGAGGCGCCTTCGGGGCCGAGTCCGGTGAGGCGGCTGCGGCTCGTCACGACGGTCACCGCGGCGGCGGATCCGGGGAGCAGGGGGCGTACCTGTGCGGCGCTGCGGGCACTGTCGAGGAGCAGTGCCATGCGGCGTCCCGCTGTCGCCGAACGCCACAGCGCCATCCGGCTGTTGAGGTCGGCCGGCACCTGGTCGTGGCCGAAGGAGCGGAGCAGTTCGAGGAGGAGTTCGCCGGGGCTCGCGGGTCCTTCGGGTGAGTGGCCGCGCAGGTCGGCGTACACCTGTCCGTCGGGGAACTCCGCCACCCGGCCGAGGAGCCAGCGCCGGGCCAGTGTCGTCTTGCCCATCCCGGCGGGGCCGCTCAGGACGACGGTCACGGGGCCGCCGTCCGCCACGAGCCCTTCGAGCAGGTCGAGTTCGCCGGTGCGGTTGACGAAGTGGCCGGGTGCGGGGAGCAGTTGGCGGGGGACGGCCGGGGTGGCCGGGGTGTGGAAGTGGATGCCGCCGGAGACGTCCCGGGCCTGGACGACGGGACCGGTGAGGCGTGCGGAGGTGCCGATGCGGTTCTCGACCCGGGCGGCGTGGTCGTCGTGGTTGTCGTGCGGGGGCTCGGGCATATGCCATTCCTACCCTGATCGCCCACACCCAAAGAGAAACGAACAGGAATTGGCCATAAATAATGTCAACCGACTTTCGCATGTGAACACTTACGATCACATGTAATTCTTATCTCCTCCGAAGTGTGGTTCGACCCTCGAACGGAGGAACCGGTGGACTTACGGATTCGCGTGCTGGGATCGGTGGAACTGCACGGGAACCAACAGATCGAAACACTCGGTTCGACAAAAGACGCGGTGATCATCGGCTGCCTGGCCCTCGACGCGGGCCGCCCCGTCTCCACCGACGCCCTGGTCCAGCGCCTGTGGGACGACACGCCGCCCGCCCGGCCGCTCGCCAACCTCTACACGTACATCGCCCGCATCCGTCGCAGGCTGCGGGACGTGGACGCCGAGGGCTGCCTGGTCCAGCGGGCGCACGGCTACCTCCTGGACATCGACCCGGACCACGTGGACAGCCACCGCTTCCACCACCTCCTCACCCAGGCCCGCGCGCTGTCCGACCGGGGTGCGGACCAGCAGGCGCTGAGCCTGCTGAGCGAGGCGGAGACGCTGTGGCGGGGCGAACCGCTGGCCGGGCTGCCGGGGCTGTGGGCCGAGAACATCCGGGGCGTCCTCACCGAACGCCGCCTCTCCGCGCAGCTCATCCGCGCCGACATCGGGCTGCGCGAGGGTCACTTCGCCGACCTCGTCCCGGACCTGACAGCCCTCGCCGACGACCACCCCGCCGACGAGGCGATCGCCGCCCGCCTCATGACGGCCGCCTACGGCTGCGGGCGCCTCGCGGACGCGCTGCACGTGTACGACACGATCCGCCGCCGCCTCACAGAGGAACTGGGCGCCGACCCGGGCGAGGCGCTCACCCGCCTGCACCACCTCATCCTCAACGGGGTCCCCGTCGACACCCTGCTGAACCGCCCCGAGCCCACCGTCGCGGCACCCCGCACGCTGCCGAGCCATGCCGAACTGGTGGGCAGGAAGGCGGAGTTGGCGGAAATCGTGCGGCACGCCACGCAAGTCTCGGCACCCCGGCACATCATCGCCCTCCAAACCGTGTCCGGCATGGCCGGGGTCGGAAAAACGCTGGTCGCGCTCCACGCGGCCGAAAACCTCGCCCCGCACTACCCGGACGGCCTCCTCCACCTCGACCTGCGCACCCACTCCCCGGGCCAGCAGCCGCTGACCATCACCTCCGCTCTGACGGCGCTGGTCCGCGCCTTCGGCGTCCCGGCCTCGTCACTGCCCGCCGACCCCGACGCCCTCGCCGCCCTGTGGCGCGGACTCCTGGACAGCCGCCGGGCCGTCCTGATCCTCGACGACGTACGCGACACGGAGCAGCTCCGCGCCCTCCTGCCCGGCCCTTCCCCCTCGCTGGTCCTCGTCACCAGCCGCCGACGCCTCACCGGCCTGCCCGGCCTGCGCTCCGTCGAACTGGACGTCCTGCCCACCACCGACGCGATCGCCCTCTTCCGGTCGGTGGCCGGGCACGAGCGGACGGAGCAGGCCAACGAGGTCGCCGACATCGTCCGTCTGACCGGCCATCTCCCTTTGGGCATAGAGCTGGTCGCAGGCCGTCTCGCCTCCCGCCCCACCTGGACCACCGCTCATCTCCTGCGCCGCCTCACCCGGAGCCAGGACCGCCTCAGAGAGATCAGGGACGGCGCACGGGGAAGCATCGCCGCGGCATTCGACATCTCGTTCCGCGCACTGGCGTCCGAAGAACGGAAAGTTTTCCGGTTTCTGGGACTCCGGTTAGGTCCGACGATCGACGCGTATGCCGTGGCGGCCCTCGCCGATCTTCCGTACGACACCGCGGAGAGCATTCTCGAATCGCTCTTGGAAGCGCACCTGATACAGGAGCCGGCCACCGAGCGTTTCACGCTGCACGACCTGCTCGGTGAATACGCGCGCACCCTGGCCCTGTCCGAGGAATCCGCATCCGCCAGAGAACAAGCCGTCTTCCGGCTGGCCGAATTCAGCCTCCAGGCAGCCGACGCGGCGGACCGGCTGGCCTATCCCCGCCGTCTGCGCGCGGACCGCGCCCACCCCTCAGACCGCTCTCTTCCCCACTGGACCGACGCCGCCTCGGCCCGTGACTGGCTGGCGGCCGAGCGCATCGCCCTCATGGCCGCCGAACGTCACTGCCGGACCAGCGGACACCCCCGCGAGGCCGCCCTCCTCGCCAGTTCCCTCGCCGCGTTCCTCGACGACGACGGCCACTCCACCGAATCCTGGCGCATGCACGCGGCTGCTGCCGAACACTGGCGCGACATCTCCGACCGGCACCACGAGGTGCATGCCCTGATCGACCTCGGCAACTCCCTGACCTCGTGCAATCGCTACGACGAGGCCCTCACCGCCTACACCCGGGCTCTGGCCGGTGCCGAAACCACCTCCGACACCGAGGCGACCGCCGAGACGCTCCACCAACTCGGCACCCTCTACTGGCACCTGGGTGAACTACCGGAAGCGCTGTCCTATCAGGCCCGGACGCTCGCACTGCACACAGAGACGGGCGACAGGTGGCAGATCGCCCGCTGCCAGAACAACATGGGCATAACTCACCTTTATCTGGGAAATTTCACCAAGTCAGAGGAAAACTTCGAAGCCGCACTCACCGGCTTCCGGTCGATGGACATGTATCGCTACGCGTGCACACTGAACAACCTATCCGACCTCAGACTGCACACCGGAAAATCACCCGCCGCTCGAGAACTCCTGCACGAATCACTGGCGATTCTCGGCGAGATGAAAATCCCCTCGGAAATAGCAGTCACTCAAGTCAACCTCGCGAACACCATGGAATCACCGCGAGACCTCACCGAAATGCTTGACCTGTATCAGGATTCCCTGGGTATATTCCGTCGACTCGGCGCCCGAAAAAACGCCGCGGAAACCCTGCACGCCATGGGAACCGCCTTTCACGCGGCGAAGCGCTTCGCCGAGGCCGCCGACCGGCACAGCCACGCTCTGGAGATGGCGCGCAGCGTCGGCGCCTCCCACCAAGCAGCCCAGGCGCTCCACGCGCTGGCCCTCGCCGAGCAAGAGCTGGGGCAGTCGGAAGCAGCGGAGACCCACCTCACGGAAGCCATCACACTGGCCGACCGAACCGGGGCCGCACACGAGGCGGCGGGGGCGCGAACGAGTCTGGCGCACCTACGGAAGAGGCGGGGAACGGATCCGCGTAGCTGATCCGGTTGGACACCACACCCCGATTTGCCAACCTCGACAAGTATCACGTAGGACTTACTCGACCCTTTATTCGCCCCTTGGGGGTTCGTGTAAGTCGGGAGTGGTCTTGTACAGCTCGTTGTTCCACTTCGCTGTCGTCACGCTCAACATCTGCATCCCAGTACTGACGCAGCGGTAAGAAATACCCGGCGCGACCGGGTGCGGTGACAATCGAACCCCCCACACGTCACCGCACCCACCTCCATGAGCGTCAGCCCTCCGTCGGCGTCAGCCTCAACGAAATCGAGTTGATGCAATAGCGCTGATCAGTCGGCGTCGCATATCCCTCACCTTCAAACACATGCCCCAAATGCGACCCGCACCGCGCACACCGCACCTCCGTCCGCACCATCCCATGAGACCGGTCCGCGATCAGTTCGACCGCCTCCGTGTCCTTGGGGTCGTAGAAGGACGGCCAGCCGCAGTGGGAGGCGAACTTCTCGGTGGAGGTGAAGAGTTCGGCGCCGCAGGCGCGGCAGGAGTACACGCCGACCGTCTCCGTGTCGGTGTATTCGCCGGTGAAGGCCCGCTCGGTCCCGGCCTGCCGCAGCACCGCGTACTCCGCCGGGTTCAGCTCCGCGCGCCATTCCTCGTCGGTCTTTTCGACGTCGTACGACATGTCAGCCCCTTCTACTGCCGAGACAGGTGGTCCAGGATCACCGGGCCCAGGTCGGTCACGTCACCCGCGCCCATGGTGAGAACGAGATCACCGGGCTTCGCCATTCCCGCGACCAGCGCCGGTGCGGAGGCTTTGTCGTGGACGGCGGTGACGTCGGCGCCGGCCGCACGGGCCGCGTCGATGATCAGGGCGCTGGTGACGCCGGGGACCGGGTCCTCGCGGGCGGGGTAGATGTCGAGGACGACGGAGGAGTCGGCGAGGGAGAGGGCCTCGCCCATCTCGCGGCCGAGCTCCTGGGTCCGGGAGAAGAGGTGGGGCTGGAAGAGCACGAGGATCCGGGAGTCCCCGGCGGCGGCGCGCATCGCCTCAAGGTCGGCGGTCATCTCGGTGGGGTGGTGCGCGTAGGAGTCGATGACCTGCACCCCGGCGGCCTCCCCCTTCAGCTGGAGACGCCGCTTGACCCCGGTGTAGGACGCGATCGCGGGCGCCAGCTCCTCGGCGGGCACCCCCAGCGCCGCCCCCGCCGTCAGCGCGGCGACCGCGTTCAGCGCGTAGTGCCGCCCGGGCACGGACACGGTGAACGTCAGCTCCCGCCCGTCCAGCAGAACCGTCACCTCGCTCTTCAGCCCCTGCGGGACGACGGACAGCACCCGGACGTCGGCGTCGGCGGCCTCGCCGTAGGTGACGACCCGCACGCCCTCCACCCGCCGCGTCAGCTCCCGCGCCCCCTCCTGGTCGGCGGAGACGACGAGCGTCCCGCCGGGCACGATGCGCCCCGCGAAGGTGACGAAGGAGTCGTAGATCTCCTCCATGGACGCGTAGTTGGCGTGGTGGTCCAGCTCCACGTTGAGCACGATCGCCACCTCGGGCGCGTACTTGTGGAAGCTGCGGTCGGATTCGTCGGCCTCGGCGACGAAGATCTCCCCGGCGCCGTGCAGCGCGTTGGACCCGGGCGCGTCCAGGTCCCCGCCGATCGCGTACGACGGCTCGCGGCCCAGCGTGGACAGGGAGACCGCGAGCATCGAGGTCGTCGTGGTCTTGCCGTGCGTGCCCGCGACGGCGATCGGCCGCAGCCCGTCCATCAGCGCGGCGAGCGCGTCGGACCGGTGCACGACCGGCACCCCCAGCTCGGCCGCGCGCACCAGCTCGGGGTTGTCCGCGCGGATCGCCGAGGAGACGACGACGGCACTGGCGTCGTCCGCGAGGTGGCCGGCGGCGTGCCCGATGTGGACGGTCGCGCCGAGCGCCCGCAGCGCCTGCGCCGTCTCCGACTCCTTGGCGTCGCTCCCGGCGACCTTGGCACCGCGCTGGGTGAGGATCTTGGCGATCCCGGACATCCCGGCCCCGCCGATCCCGATGAAGTGCGGACGTTCGAGGGAGGCGGGAAGGCCGGGTGCCATGGCGGGTACTCCAGAGGTCGAGCCAGAACAGGTCAGTCGGCCCAACCCTAGCCGGGGCATGCCCCTCAGGGCTCTACACCTTGCTGTGCGAGAACAGCTTCAGCACCGGCACCCCCACCTTGTGCCGCGCCCGCGAGGCCCAGTCGCGGTGGAAGAACTCCTCGACGTAGTGCGGATCGGTGAGGACGATCACCTCGTCCGCTCCCACCTCGTCGACGACGCCCTTCAGCGCGTCCAGCGGATGGTCCTCCACCAGCCGCCCCTCGGCCGTGCTGCCGGCCGCGCGCAGGGCCGTGAGGGAAACGTCGAGCGCCTGCTGCCCCACGCTCCGCGCGGCGTCCCCCTCGGGGGTGTTCCGCTCGTGGACGGCCTCGTCGAGTTCGCCGAGGGCGACGTCGTCGATGGCCCGCAGCAGCCGGTCCGCCTGGTCCCCGCGAGGCTGGAGCAGCACGTGGAAGGTGACGGGCTCGTCGCCGTGCAGGGTCGTGACGAACTCGACGTCGGCGGACGTCAGAGCTTTCTCGATCATCAGAACGCTTGTGAACACCAGTACCCCGCTTCTCCTTCGAGGACCCCCGTGGCCCTGCGGAAACCATCCTTCCCCGTGCTCGCACGGGTTCTGCCGAGTCATAGTCTGCCCACCCCGAGCTAAACGGAACGACACATTCCGCCTTTTTGACAGCTCCGGGGTGTCGGGCTCACGTTCCGGAACCCCCCACTCCCCTTTGATACCGCCCGAAGAGGAACCCGTCCTCCTCCAAAAGGGACGTCAGTGCGAAGCGCGCCGGGACCTCGACGGGCGGTCCGTCGGTGATCCGCTGGGCCCCTCCGGCGGTGAGCACCGGCGAGAGCGCGAGGCACAGCTCGTCGAGGACCCCGGCGGCGACGAACTGGCCGAGCAGACGCGGCCCGCCCTCGGTGAGGAGGCGCGTGAGGCCCCGCCCGGCGAGTGCGCCGGGCACCCGCGCC
>NZ_JBTYMC010000331.1:0-6959 GCF_054880855.1 Streptomyces sp. S6
GCCGGGCGCCCGGCCCAGGCCGAGGTCGACGCGGTTCGGCGCGAGCGCCTCCAGCGTGCCGAACTGCTCCGCGATGACGAGCGGCGCGTGGTTGGGGAGCATGACGCCGCCGGAGCCGAGGCGGATGCGTTCGGTGTGCGCGGCGAGGTGCGCGAGGATCACGGCCGGCGAGGAGGAGGCGACGCCCGGCATCGAGTGGTGCTCGGCGACCCAGTAGCGGTGGAAGCCGCGCCGCTCGGTGAACTTCGCCAGCTCCACGCTGGTGCGCAGCGCGTCACTCGCCGTGCGTCCGTTGCCGACGGTCACCAGGTCCAGCACGGAGAGGGGTACGGGCGCCTCGCCCTGAACCGTCCCGCGGATCTCGTCCACCGATCTACCTCCTGCGTCGCGTCGTCGACTGACCCTTCGACGCACAACAGGAGACGGTCCCCGTTTATTCCCGTCCCGGGTCAGTCCGGTCTCCTCGATGAGACGACGAGTCCTTCGCCGCCGTACACCGACTCGTAGTGAATCTCTATCACCAGCCGGGACTTGAGGCGGTCGTGGAAGCGGACGAGCCGCTCGGTGTCGTCCGTCTCGTACAGCACCAGGAAGTCCGTCCGGCCCGCCGGCAGGACGTCACCCCGGTGGCACCCCCATTTCCCCACCTTCTCGTCGTCGTCGAACATCAGATTCCACGCCGGCCGCGCCCACTCCCCCACGGGCTCGCCGTCCCAGCGCACCACGCAGTCCGTGACGACGGCGGGGCCGAGCCCGGAGTTGGTCAGCCGGTAGCCGGTATGACCCGCGCGGCGGTCGCGGACCCGCCGGATCTCCAGGATCGGCCGGACCGACTGCCGGTTGTGTTCCCGGGCCGCGCGGGCCTGGGTGTGGCTGACCCACAGCGAGCCGAGCGCGATGACGATCGCCGCCACGGCTATGACCGTCTCCACCCGCGCCCGCCCCTCACTCACGCCTGCACGATCGGCTCCCTCGTGAAGAGAGTGCCCAACTGCGGTGCGTTGACGCGGCGTTCGGTGAGGCGGAGGGCTTCCCAGACGGTGATCTGGTGGGCGGTGAGGACGGGTTTGCCGAGTTGGCGTTCGAGGGCGGGGAGGTGGGCGACGGTCCGGAGGGAGGTGTCGGGCAGCAGCAGCGCCTGCGCGTCCGCGTGGGCCGCGGGGTGGACGGAGGCGGCGAGGTCCGCGCCGAGGGGAGCCGTGGAGACGACGCCCACCCCGCCCTCGCGCAGGAACTCCGTGAAGGCGGGGTGGGCGTGCGCGGTCACCACGGCGACCCGGGTCACCCCGAGTTCCCGGGCCGCGTGCACGAACCCGAACGCGGTGGACGACGCCGGCAGCCCCGCCGTCCGCGCCAACCCCCTGACCTGCCCGAACGCCCCCTCCCATCCCTCGGTCACGGCGCCGGTCACGCTCGCCCACACGACGGAGTCGGCCCCGTCGAGCCGCAACTCCTCGGTACACGCGGCGAGCCGCTCCGGCGAGTCCCCGGCCGGGTCCGCGCGGATCAGGTCGATCCGGATGTCACTGCCGAGAAGCTGCTCGACACGGGGGTAGTCGTCCTCGGCAGGTTCGCCCGGGACGAGCAGTCCGAGTGCGGTCATGGTGAGTGGCCCTTCCTCGCTACGGCGGCTACTTCTTGGGTACGACGGCTACTTCTGGGCTACGGCTTCTGCTTCTTCGGACGACGGCTTCCCCACGGCACGGCGGCACCCGTACGACCCGTACGACCCCTACCGGGTCACCCGTCCCGATTCCGGCGCCTCCCTCCGCCGGGTACCCCGTACGACGCCCACCCCCGCACCGCTTCCCCCTCAGCCATCCGTACGGCCCTGTTGACGCCGCCCGGCGGCGGTGCCAGCGTGTTCCCACCCACCGGCACGAGCCAGGTCACGAGGTGCCATGACCGCCCCCACCCTCCTGGTCCTCGACGCCGAGCCCCTCCCCCGCCTGGGCCGCCTGACCGGCCGGGCCAAGGTCGTGCACACCGACGCGGCCGAACTCGCCGCGCGGCTGCCGGAGGCGGACGTGCTGCTGGTGTGGGACACCGCCACCGATGTGGTGCGGGAGCTGTGGGGCGGGGACGGGACGCCGGGGGCGGACGTCGTACAGGGGGCGGGTGAGGCGCGGCCGAAGTGGGTTCATGTGGCCGGGGTGCCGGTGGACCGGGTGCTGGGGCCCGCGCTGGCCGCGTCGGACACCGTCCTGACGAACGCGCGGGGCGTCTTCGAGGAGGCGGTCGCGGAGCACGTCGTCGCGCTGGTGCTGGCGATGGCCAAGGGGTTGCCGGGGGCGTGGGAGGCGCAGCGGGCGCGGGAGTGGCGTCACCGGGAAGTACTACGGGTACGGGGGACCCGGGCGGTGGTGGTGGGGGCGGGTCCGGTGGGCCGTACGGTCGCGCGGGCGCTGAAGGCCGTCGGGGTGGGGGTGGCGCTGGTGGGGCGGGTGCCGAGGACCGGGATCCATGGGCCCGGAGACCTGGACCGGCTGCTCGCGCGCGCCGAGTGGGTGGTCGCGGCGGCTCCGCTGACCGGGGCGACGCGCGGGATGTTCGACGCACGCCGGTTCGGGGTGATGCTGCCGTCGGCGCGGTTCGTGAACGTGGCCCGGGGTGAGCTGGTGGACGAGGGCGCGCTCGCCGAGGCGCTGCGGCGGCGGTGGATCGCGGGGGCGGCGCTGGACGTCTTCTCTCAGCAACCGCTTACGCCGGGCAGCCCGCTGTGGGACGTGCCGGACCTGCTGGTGACGCCTCGGACGAGCGGCGCGTTCGTGGGCCACCACGACCGGCTGGCCGCGCAGTTCGTGGAGTTGTGGGAGCGGTGGGAGGCGGGAAGACGGCTGGTGAACGTGGTGGACAAGGCCCGCGGATACGTCCCCGGCCACTGACACCCGCCGCCGTCTCCGTAGATATTTCCGCCGGGGGTGCTCGCTGCGGCCGTCCGACTGCGAGGCGTGTGCACGCCAAGCGTGCAGGTCCGGGCGCCGGTTCACGCCAATGGCATATGCCACTCACACATTGCCGCACGTGAGAGGCCCTACGGTCACCCCACGTTCTCGTCAACACCCCCTCCGTATCCGGCGGTTGACGGTTATCGTGGAGGAGATCCGCCACCCGGATCACGATCCGTCGCCGGATCACGGCCTGAAAGCGAGCGCAGGGGGAAAACCGTGGCGCTGAAGCACGAGCCGACCACGCCGTACCACTCCGCGCGGGAGGCGTTGCGTGTCCTGGAGACCATCGCCGGGCACGCCGGCGGTGTCACCGACATCGCGCTCGCCCGCCGCACCGGCCTCGGCGACCGCAGACTGAGCCCGCTGCTGCGGATGCTACGCCGTGAGGGGTACGTCGAACGGACCACCGACGGCGCGTACGTCGCCGGCTCGGCCCTCGCCCGCGTCGACTCGGCGCGGGACCGGGAGACCGCCGTGCGCGAGAAGCTCCAGCAGACTCTGGACCGGCTGCGGGACTCGGTCGGGGCGGCGGTCTACATGAGCCGGTACGTCGACGGCGAGATAAGGGTCGACCAGTACGCCGCAGGGCCTACCACTCCCGTGGTCCACGAGTGGGTGGACTTCCGTTTCTCCGCGCACGCGACCGCGATCGGCAAGAGCCTGCTGGGGCAGCTCGACCGCGACGGACGCCGGGACCACCTCTCCCGCCACAAGATGGCCCGCCTCACCTCGCGCACGATCACCAGTGACAAGATCCTGCTGTCCCGGCTGGAGTCGCAGCCCCCCAGCACTCCGGTACTCGACCTCCAGGAGTACGCCGTGGGTACGGTCTGCGCGGCCGTGCCGATCCCCTCCGGGTCGTCCGCAGGGTGCCTCGCCCTGTCACTGCCGGTCGAGGACGCGCACCGGCTGCGGCAGGCAGCCGACAGACTGCACCGGCAGGCGGCGCCGCTGCTGCTGTCGCTGGCGATCTGAGGGGGCTGTCCGGCGCGGGGGCGCCCGTGGTCACGAGCACCCCTGCGGACCAGGTAGTATTTTCTCTGTCGCCGGGAGAAAGCAACACAAACCCGGCGAGAGTCAAGCGCCGCTAGCTCAGTTGGTTAGAGCAGCTGACTCTTAATCAGCGGGTCCGGGGTTCGAGTCCCTGGCGGCGCACATCGGAAGGGCCCTTCGCTTCGGCGAGGGGCCCTTCGTCATGAGGTCCTCCGGCAGCAGGGCGCGTACCCGTAATACCCGTAGCACCCGTACTACCCGGCATACTCCGGTACGACGTCTCCCCCGGTGGCCGCCACCACACCGGGTCCCCGCACCGCACCCCCTCCTTCCGCAGCCGCGCCCGCTGGATCTTGTTCGTCGCCGTCACCGGCATCCGCTCCAGGACCCGTACGAACCGGGGCGCCATCTTCGTCCCCAGATCGGGCTGGGCCAGCAGGAACGCGGCGAACGACTCCGGCTCGAACCTCCCCGCGATCGCCGCCATCACCTGGTCCCCGGTCACCTCGTCCGGCACCGCGTACACCGCGACGGCATCGGCGCCCTCGTACCGCGCGAGGATCGCCTCGATCAGCGCCGCCGCCAGGTTCTCCCCGTCCACCCGGATCCGGTCGTCCCCACGCCCGGCGAAATAGAGGTAACCGTTCTCGTCGCGGTAGAAGAGGTCCCCCGTCCAGTACGCCCCGCCGCGCCGACGCTCGGCCTCGGCGGCCGGATTGCGCCAGTACCCCTCGAAGGGGCTCGGCCCGTGGTTGACCAACTCCCCTATCGCGTCATCCCCGTTGAGGAGTTTCCCGCCCGGCCCGAACACCGCCGGCGGGCAGACGGCGGCCGTCTGCGGATCGCGGACGACGAGACCGGGCGTCGCCCGCCCGACCGCGCCGGCGGGTGTCCCGGGCGACCACTGGATCGCCGCCCCGCCCTCGCTGGAGCCGTACCCCTCCACGAGCCGGGTCCCGAACCGCCGCTCGAACGCCGCCGCGTCGACCGCTCCCGCCTCGGTCCCGAACCCGGTCCGCAACCGGTGGTCGCGGTCCTCGCCCGGCCGGGGCGGCGTGGCCAGGACGTACTGGATCGCGCGGCCGACGTAGGTGAAGTACGTGGCCCGGTAGCGGCGTACGTCGTCCAGGAAACCGGTTGCCGAGAAGCGGGCGCGCAGGGCGACTCCGGCGCCGGCGGCGAGGGCGGGGGCCCAGCCCGCCATGACCGCGTTGCCGTGGAACATCGGCATGCAGAGGTAGTGGACGTCGTCCTCCCCGACCGCGAACTGTCCGGCGAGACTGCGGCCGGCCGCCGCGAGGCGCCCTTGCGTGCAGATCGCGGCCTTGGGGGCGCCGGTGGAGCCGGAGGTGAAGTAGAGGAGGAAGCGGTCGGCGGGGGTGGGCGGGCTCGGGTTCCGGTAGAGCGCGGTTGCCGCGAACTCCGCGAGGAGAGCGGCGTATTCGTCCGTGCCGGTGGTCAGGATGCGGACGCCCGGGAGGTCGAGGCCGCGCAGGAGCGGGAGTTGGGCCGGTTCGGTGATCAGGAGGGCGCAGTCGGTGTGGAGGATGTCGCGGGCGAGGTCGGGGCCGCGGTGGGTGGGGTTGACGCCGACGACGGCCGCGCGGGCGAGGGCCGCGGCACCGAGCCAGTGGACGAACTCCGGTGTGTTGTCGAGGAGTACGCCGATGTTGGGTGGCGCGTCCGGCCGGAGGAGGGTGGTCAGCAGGGCGGCTCTGGTGGAGGCTTCGCGCGCGAGGTCGTGGTGGGTGAGGACGGTGTCCCGCCACCACAGGGCCGGGCGGTGGTCGGCCCAGCCCCGGGCGACGAGTTCGGCTGCGGTGGTGGTGTACTCCATGGCCGCGCACGGTAGTTGACGTACCGTCAGATGTAGATGGTCACGGCGTGAGGAGTTCGGTCGGGAAGTCGTCGGGCAGGTCGCTCGGGCTGCCACCGGAGGCGCCGTCCGACAGGTCGAAGAAGGCGTGGACGCCGATCATGAAGGCGATGCAGAGCGCGGCGAAGACCCCGAGGAAGATCAGCAGCATTCCGGACTCCGCCATCAGGCGGCCCCGCATCGGCGGCAGCGCGGTCGCCCGCTCCGGGTGCTCCGGGGTGTAGTGGACGGTGACGAAGTCCCCCTCGATCACCGTCCCCGGGCCGTTCTCCTCCTCGAAGCGGACGGTGCGGCCGTCGCGTGCCGTGAACTCGTAGACGTGGTGCAGGGTCGTACGGATATGACGGTGCTCCCCGCCACCACTGCTGGTCGTGGTGTACGTGCGCAGGCAGCGGCCCTCGGCGGTGAGGCCGCTGTTCCACGCGAGGGTGATCCGCCGGGAGCGGCGGATCACGACGACGGCCATGCCGACAACGCCGGCGAGCATGAACGACGGGACGATGTAGAAGAGAACGTCCATGAGATCCCCCGGTGTGCTGGTCGGTGCACCTGCGTGGTGGTCGGTCCACGTCCCGGGAACGTACCTCTGACGTACTACGGGTTGCCTCAGGGGAAGCTCAGAGTTTTACGCCCCGCTCTCCCCTCGCCCCGCGCAGAACGCCACGGTGAGGTCCTTCACCAGTGCCTTGCGCTCGTAGTCGTCCAGTTCGACCAGGCCCCGCATGGTGAGCCGGGTGACCGTGTCCTCCACCGAGTCGACGACCGAGGTGAGGACGGTGGCGCGGTGCTGGGCGTCGAGGGCGGCGATACGGCGGCGGTGCATCGCGGCGGCGACCTCGGGGGCGTACTCGACCCGGACCGGCTGGACGGAGTACACCTCAAGTCCGATGGCCCCGGCGTCCGCCGTGACCAGCCGGGTCAGCGCGTCCCCCGCCGTCTCGACCGGACCGCGCCCGGCGCCCGGCATCTCCACCGGCACCCTCGCGAGCGCCGCCTCGACACATTCCCGCAGGTAGGTCTCGTGGTCCTCGACCCCGAGCGTGGCCCGCGCGGTGTCGCGCACCCGCCAGACGACGAGGACGACGGCCCGCAGCGCGACCCCGCTGCCGTCGGCGGCCGGCATCGGCTCGCTGCGCCAG
>NZ_JBTYMC010000332.1:0-6939 GCF_054880855.1 Streptomyces sp. S6
CCGGCCCCACCGCGACGGTGCCCCCGCGCTCCCGGACCCGGCCCACCGCCTCGTCCGCGCCGATCACCGCGAAGTACGGCGTCCACGCCACCGCCATCTGCCACATCGCCGCGACCCCCGCGACCCCGGCCACCGGGACGCCGTCCGCAGAGGCGACCCGGAAGTGGTCGCCCAGGGAGCCCTGGCGCCACTGCCAGCCGAAGACGGCGCCGTAGAACTCCTGGGTGGCCGCCAGGTCACGGGTGGTGAGGCTGACCCAGCAGGGTGCTCCGAACACGGAGCGGGTGGTGACGACCTCGGGACGGTTGTTCATGGGTGCTCGCGTCCTGCTCTGTTGCATCCGGCGTGGGCGTGACCAGTGTCTGCCGCACAGAGCGCGGACCGCCTCTTGACTCACCCTTGAGGCTGTTACCTCTGCTAACGAGATAATCTGGTCGTATGGACTCCGCTCGCACGGACGAGACGTTTCCGCAGGAACTCGCCGACGCGATCGTCGGGGTCCAGCGGACCCTGCGCCGACGGCTGCGCGCCGGGCTCACCGTGCCCCGCCTGCGCGGCGGCGAGGCCGAACTGCTCAGGCTTGTCTCGGCCCGCCCCGGCATCGGCGTCTCCGAGGCCGCCAAGGAGCTGATGCTCGCGGGCAACTCCGTCTCGACCCTCGTCAACCGCCTCGTCACCGAGGGCCACCTCATCCGCGAGACCGACCCCGCCGACCGCCGCGCCGCCCGCCTGAACCTCACCGACGCCGCCCGCACCCGGCTCGACGACTGGCGGGCCCGGCGTGCCGAACTCGTCGAGCGGCAGGTCGCCCGCCTCGACGCGGCCGACCGGGAGGCGCTGCGGGCGGCGCTCCCCGCACTGCGCACCCTCGCCGCCGGACTCCAGCAGGAGCCCGGCGCCTGACCGCACCCCAGCAGGAGGACCCCTATGACCGACGCCGTCACCTGCACCGGCCTCGCCCACGCCTTCGGGGACACCCGGGCCGTCGACGGCCTCGACCTCACCGTCGCCGAGGGCGAGGTCTTCGGCCTCCTCGGACCCAACGGCGCGGGCAAGACCACCGCCATCCGCTGCCTCACCACCCTGCTGCCGGTCCCCGCCGGCATGGTCGCCGTCTTCGGGCACGACGCCGCCGTCGACCGCATGGCCGTGCGGCGCCTGCTCGGGTACGTCCCCCAGCAGCTGTCCGCTGACGCCGGACTCACCGGACGCGAGAACGTCTCCCTGTTCGCCCGCGTCTTCGACGTCCCCCGCCGTGAGCGCGCCGAGCGGGTCGGGCAGGCGCTGGCCGCCGTCGGGCTCACCGACGCCGAGGGCCGGCTCGCCGGGACCTACTCCGGGGGCATGGTCCGCCGCCTCGAACTCGCCCAGGCGCTCGTCAGCGCACCCCGGCTGCTCATCCTCGACGAACCCACCATCGGCCTCGACCCGATCGCCCGCACCGGCGTCTGGGAGCACATCGGCGCCGTCCGAGAGGCCACCGGCATGACCGTCCTCGTCACCACCCACTACATGGACGAGGCCGACCAGTACTGCGACCGCGTCGCCCTCATGCACCACGGCCGGGTCCGCGCGCTCGGCACCCCGCGGGAACTGCGCGAGGGCCTCGCCGCCCGCCGGGGCACCGACACGCTGCCCACCCTGGAGGACGTCTTCCGGGACGTCGCCGGCGGCTCCCTCGACGAGAACTCAGGAGACTTCCGAGATGTCCGAAGCACCCGCCGCACCGCTCACCGCGTCGGCTGACATATCCCTCCTCGTCCAGCCACCCGCACCCCGCGCAGGCTGGCGGCTCGTCCCCGCCCGGATCGGCGCGATGTGCGTCGTCGAACTCCAGAAGCTGCGCCACGACCGCACCGAGCTGTACACCCGCGCCGTCCAGCCCGCCCTGTGGCTGCTGATCTTCGGGCAGACCTTCACCCGGATCCGCGCGATCCCGACCGGCGGCATCCCCTACGTCGACTACCTCGCGCCCGGCATCATCGCCCAGTCCGCCATGTTCATCGCGATCTTCTACGGCATCCAGATCATCTGGGAACGCGACGCGGGCGTCCTCAACAAACTCCTCGTCACCCCGACCCCGCGCGCCGCCCTCATCACCGGCAAGGCGTTCGCGGCCGGTGTGAAGTCGGTGATCCAGGCCGTCGTCGTCATCGTCATCGCGGCCCTCCTCGGCGTCTCGCTCACCTGGAACCCGCTGAGACTGCTGGGGGTCCTCGCGGTCGTCGTCCTCGGGTCCGCGTTCTTCTCCTGCCTGTCCATGACCATCGCCGGGATCGTGCTGAGCCGCGACCGGCTGATGGGGATCGGGCAGGCGATCACCATGCCGCTGTTCTTCGGCTCCAACGCGCTGTATCCCGTGTCCGTGATGCCGGGGTGGCTCCAGGCCGTCAGCGCGTTCAATCCGCTCAGCTATGAGGTGAACGCGCTGCGCGGCCTGCTGCTCGGGACGCCGGCCCACCTCGCCGTCGACTTCGGGGTGCTCGCGGTGGCTGCCGCGCTCGGGGTCGCCGCGTCCTCCGCGCTGCTCGGCAGACTCGCCCGGTGACGTGATGTGCGGCACGTTCGCACAAGGCGTGACCTGAGCGTTTCCGCGATTCCCGCTGGGCACGGCTTGATCGACGATCAAAAGGGACGATGGACCAGACCACGGCTCATTCCGCTCATTTGACAGTGCGCTCAGGCCACGGATAGGACTCAGCCGGTGGACGTCGGGAGGTGGGCCGTGTACGAGCCGAACGTGGTCGGAGACTGGCAGGAGTACGAGGCGTACTCCGGTCTGCGTCTGCGCGTGAACCGGCTGGAGCGCGCGGAGCCGCCCCGTGGCCGCGACGACGCCGCCGACGGGCTCACGTACTTCAGGCTGCGCGTCGTCGTCGAGAACCGGGGCGAGGCGAAGTACTGCGTCCACCTGGAGGACGGCCAGATCGACGTCCGGATCGGGCCCGACGGCGAGAGCGCGTTCGTCGACTGGCGCAACTCCCAGTTCGTCGAGGGCTTCGACGTCTACCCCCTGCGCCGCGTCACCGCCGTCCTCCACGCCGCCGGCCCCGAGACCGCCCTCGACCGCATCGACGTCCAGGTCCAGCTCCGGGTGGACGACGAGTGGACCGAGCGGCGCCTGTGGACCGGGGGGCTGGACCTGTCCGAGGAGCGCGTCGAGACGGCGCCCTGCGCGGGGCGCGCGGACGATCTGGCGCGGCAGGTGAGCAACTTTCTGCGGGAGCAGACGGAGGCGGGGGACGGGACGGGCTGAGGGGGCGGGACGGCCGGTGAACCTCGGGTCGGGCGGATGCCCGGTGTCTCACACGCCGAGCCGCACCTTCTGACGTTCCCGCCCCCGGAGGGCTCAGTGTGGGATGCCGTCGATCAGATCCCGTGCCCCCTGCCGCAGCAGCGCCACCGCGACCGACGTGCCGAGGGTCGCGGGGTCGAGGGGGCCCGCCCACTCGTGGGCGTTGAGGCGGGTCTTGCCGTCGGGGGTGAAGACGCAGGCGCGGAGGGAGAGTTCGCCGGTGCGGTCGACCCGGGCGTAGCCGGCGATGGGGCTGTTGCAGTGGCCCTGGAGGACGTGGAGGAACATGCGCTCGGCGGTGGCCTCGCGGTGGGTGGCGGGGTCGCCCAGACCGCTGACCGCGTCGATCAGGTCCGTGTCGCCCTCGCGGCACTGGAGGGCCAGGATGCCCGCGCCGATGGGCGGCATCATCGCCTCGGGGGAGAGGACCTCGCTGATCACGTCGGTACGGCCGATGCGCTCCAGGCCCGACACCGCGAGGAGCAGCGCGTCCGCCTCACCGGCGGCCAGCTTCTCCAGGCGCCGGTTCGCGTTGCCCCGGAACGGTACGCACTCCAACTGCGGGTGTGTCGCCGCCAGTTGGGCGATCCGACGGACAGAGGACGTCCCGATCCGGGTGCCGTCGGGCAGCTCGTCCAGCGTGCGGCCCCCGGGGTGGACCAGAGCGTCCCGCACGTCGTCCCGCTTGAGGAACGCGGCGAACACGGTCCCGGCGGGCAGCGGACGGTCCGCCGGCACGTCCTTCACGCAGTGGACGGCGAGATCCGCCTCCCCGGCCAGCAACGCCGCGTCGACCTCTTTGGTGAACGCGCCCTTGCCCTCGACCTGGGACAGGTCGCCCAGCCACTTGTCACCGGTCGTCTTCACCGGCACGACCTCGGTGCGCACCCCGGGATGCAGCACGGCCAACTCGGCACGCACACGCTCCACTTGGGCCAGCGCCATCGGCGAGTCACGGGAGACGATACGGATCAGTTCGGGTACCGACATGGGAGAAAGGGTAGACCCTCCGGCCCGGCCCCACGGACACCGGACGCGACTGCTCCGTCACACCCCGACCGTCCCCCGAACCCGGACGCACCCGGATCCGAGGGACGCTCTCAGCTCACGCGTTCGGGTCGAACGTGATGCCCGACGGCTTCGCCTTGGTGAGGTGGGACACGAAATTCCCGTCCTTGAGACCGAAGTTGGCGCTGCCGAAGTCGTACGCGCTCAACTTGTCCCGCACCCCCGCCGGGTACCCGTTCCAGCCGACCAGCGGCGGATACTGCCAGGCGTGCTTGTGGTTCTCCGGCGGCTCGTCGTTCGCGTTCGCCAGCCGGAAGCAGTGCGTGCTGATGCCGTCCTTGTGGTAGACGACCTTCGCGTGCGTCCCCTCGAACCGGACCGAGGACGCCGGACTGACCGTGAACGAACCGTGGTTGGACGTCGCCACGTACCGCACCGCGCCGTCGTGCACCCAGATCACGACGTGCTCCCAGTCGTGCCGGTGCCCGCCGATGCTGCTGTTCGGGAGGGCCTGGTCCTTCTCGAAGTAGAGGCCGTACAGGTACGCGCACCAGCCGTTGTCGCACTTGTAGCGCGAGTAGCTGTTGGTGTTGTCCAGGTCCGACGCGTCATGGCAGTCGCCGCTGAGCGAACCCGTGGGTTTCAGACCGCCGTTGACCGTGCCGTCGGGGCCGATCGCCGGGGTCGAGTAGCAGCCGTCGGTGTCGTAGTCGAACGCCGGGAGGTACGTCAGCTCGGCGGCCTCCGCGTTCTGCGGCAGCGCGGTCGGCGGAGCGGCGTACGCGGCCGTCGGGACGGCGAGTACGAGCGCACCGGCGAGCGGCGCGGCGGTGAGCCATCTGCGGCGCGACGGCGTGGACTTGGGTGACGACAAGGCGTCCTCCGGATGGGGGGAGAGTGGGGGCGGCGGGGCAGCTCAGCTTCCCCGCTTTTCCCTCCCCGGCCAAGAGGTCACGCGCGTACCAGAGGTGAAGTACGGGCCAATACCGGGTGGTTGAGAATCCGTGGACCCCGGCTCCCGCACTCCCCGCACCAGCAGCCACGCCACCACGGGCGGTACCAGCAACGGCACGAGAGCCGTCCGCAACGACGTCGCGTCGGCTAGCGCCCCCAGTGCCGGCGCGGCGATCCCCCCGACGCTCACCGTCAGCCCCAGCGTCACCCCGCTCGCCGTCCCGACCCGCCCCGGCAGACAGTCCTGCCCCAGCGTGATGTGCAGCGAGAACGGCACGTACAGACCGGCCGACGCCAGCGCGACGAACGCGTACAGCGCAGGGCCCGGCACCACCAGCACCCCCGCCACCGCGACCAGCGTCACCCCGTACGACGCCCGCACCACCGCCAGCCTTCCGTACCGTCCGGCGAGCCGGCTCCCGGCCAGCGTGCCGACCGCACCGCCCGCGTACAGCACGCACAACGCGATCGTCCCGGCCGCGGCGCCACCGCCGGTGCGCTGGCGGACGTACAGGGCGATGAAGGTGCTGAGGCCGACGAAGACCAGGGAACGGCAGATCACGGCGCCGGAGAGGCGCAGGAAGGCGGGCCAGTCGTTGTCGCGAGGGTCGGAGTGGGCTGATACGGCAATCCGACGTTGCGCCTTCGCTGTCAGCGCACACAACACCGCCCCCACCACCCCCGGCACCGCCAGCAACGGCGTCGCCCCCAGCCCCCACGGCACGACCACCCCCGCCACCAGCAGCGGAGCCAGCGCGAAGCCGACATTGCCGCCCAGCGAGAACCAGCCCATCGCCGTGTGACTGCCGCCCGCCGCCGCACGAGCCGCCCGCGCCGCCTCCGGGTGGTACGCCGCGACCCCCACCCCGGACACCGCGAACGCCGCCAGCGTCAGCGCGTACGAGCCGCCCACCCCGCTCAGCGCGACCCCGGCCGCCGCCGCGAGGGTGCTCACGGGAAGCAGCCACGGCACCGCCCACCGGTCGGTGACCAGCCCGAACAGCGGCTGCGCCACCGACGACAGCAGCGAGGCGGCGAGGACGACACCCGAGGCGGCGGCGTACGCGTACGCGCGCTCGGCGACGAAGAAGGGGACCAGCGCGGCGACGGCGCCCTGATACAGGTCGACGCAGGCGTGGGCCAAGGACATGAGAGTGACGGTTCGTCGTGTGGACACCCTGCGAGCCTGGCCCCCGGACCCGTTGTCGCGCTTCCGATAACCTGCCTGACTGTGTCGAACATCCGCCACGCGCCGACCGCCGTCCGGCACCTGGGCCCGGGCGACCGCATCCATGCCCACCGGCACGACGACCACCAGATCGTCCACGCGGGCTCCGGCGTCGTCGCCGTCACCACCGGCGCCGGCACCTGGTTCGCCCCCGGCACCCGCGCCCTGTGGATCCCCGCCGGCACCCTCCACGCCCACCGCGCCCACGGCACCCTCGACCTGCACCTCGTCGGACTCCCCGCCCACGACAACCCCCTCGGCCTCACCACCCCGACCGCCCTCGCCGTCGGCCCCCTGCTGCGCGAACTGATCCGCGCCTACGCCGAGGAGCCCGACGACGGCGGACCCGAGCGCGCCCGCCTCCTCGCCGTCCTGCGCGACCGGCTCCGCGCCTCACCGCACCGCCCCCACGTCCTCCCCGCCCCCACCGACCCCCGCCTCGCCGCCGTCTGCG
>NZ_JBTYMC010000333.1:0-6875 GCF_054880855.1 Streptomyces sp. S6
GGGACCCCGGCCTCGGTGCGCGGGCGGAACGTCACGGCGGCCACCGCGAGCAGCAGTGGCCGGAACGCCGTCGCGGCGGTGGCCGACGCCACCCGGAACAGGGCCCGCTCACCCCGGCGCAGCCAGAAGGCCGTGAGGAGGCCGACGCTGACGTGCGCCGCGAGCAGCCCCCACGCCGTCGCCGCGTCGGCGTGCGCGAGGAGTGCGGGGACCTGGCCGGAGTGGGTCACACGGGTGAGCGGGGTGCCCAGCTCGGTGCCGTCGCCGCACAGGACGCTCCAGCCGACCGAACGCAGCGGGCCGGTGACGGGGCCGCCGGCCGGGCCGTAGCAGACGTGCTGGCCGGTCGTGAAGACCGTGTCGGCCGCCAGCTCCAGGGGGACCAGCAGGGCGGCGATCCTGGCGAAGCCGCGCTCCCGGCCCGCGAGGGCGTAGGCGAGCGCGAACACGGCCGCCGCGACCAGCGCGACCGTGTTCAGCGGCAGGGGGGCCCGGGACAGCAGGACGTGCGACGCGGTGCTGAGCGTCACGACGAGCGCCGTGAACAGCGCCGCGCGCACGGCTCTGAGTCGGGTCCCTGGTATGTCCATAACACCGGCAGTGTGACACGGGCTGTCGTAAGAGGCTCCTAAAAGGTGCCTGTGAGAGGCCCGGGGAGGCCTATGTGTGACCTCCCCGTCACCTTTCTTGTCACAGCCCCTCTTGTCGCAGCCCTTCTCGTCACAACCCCGGGATCCGCCCGTTGCGGAACAGGTCGACGAAGATCTGGTGGTCCGCCCGTGCGCGGGCGCCGTAGCTGTGCGCGAAGTCCACCAGCAGCGGCGCGAAGCCCTCCTCGTCGGCCGCGAGCGCCGCGTCGATCGCCCGCTCCGTGGAGAACGGGACCAGCGACTCGCCGGAGGTGTCGTCCGCCGCCGCGTGCATCGTCGCCGTCGCCCTCCCGAGGTCCGCGACGACCGCCGCGATCTCCTCAAGGTCGTCGATGTCACCCCAGTCCAGGTCCACCGCGTACGGCGACACCTCGGCGACCAGCTGGCCCGCGCCGTCCAGTTCCGTCCAGCCCAGCCACGGGTCCGCGTGCGCCTGGAGGGCGCGCTGGGAGATGACCGTGCGGTGGCCCTCGTGCTGGAAGTACTCCCGGATCTCGCGGTCCGTGATGTGCCGGGAGACGGCCGGGGTCTGGGCCTGCTTGATGTAGATCACGACGTCGTTCTCCAGGGCGTCGCTGTGCCCCTCAAGGAGGATGTTGTACGACGGCAGCCCGGCCGACCCGATGCCGATCCCCCTGCGGCCGACGACGTCCTTGACGCGGTACGAGTCGGGGCGGGCCAGCGAGGAGTCCGGCAGCGTCTCCAGGTAGCCGTCGAACGCGGCCAGCACCTTGTAGCGCGTCGCCGCGTCCAGCTCGATGGAGCCGCCGCCCGGCGCGAAACGGCGCTCGAAGTCCCGGATCTCCGTCATCGAGTCCAGGAGGCCGAAACGGGTCAGCGAGCGGGCGTCCCGCAGCGCGTCCAGGAGGGGGCCCTCCGCCGTGTCCAGCGTGAAGGGCGGGACCTCGTCGCGCTTCGCGCCCGTCGCCAGCGCGTGGATGCGCTCGCGGTACGCGCCCGCGTAGACGCCGACCAGCTCGCCGATCTGCCCGTCGCTGAGGGCCTTGGCGTGGCCGATGAGGGCTATGGAGGCGGCGAAGCGCTTGAGGTCCCAGGTGAAGGGGCCGACGTACGCCTCGTCGAAGTCGTTGACGTTGAAGATCAGGCGCCCCGTCGCGTCCATGTACGTGCCGAAGTTCTCGGCGTGCAGGTCGCCGTGGATCCACACGCGCGAGGTGCGGTCGTCCAGGTACGGGCCGCCGTGCTTGTCGGCGTCCGCGTCGTGGTAGAAGAGAGCGGCCGTCCCCCGGTAGAACGCGAACGCGGAAGCCGCCATCTTGCGGAACTTCACGCGGAACGCGGCCGGGTCGGCGGCCAGGAGCTCGCCGAACGCGGTGTCGAAGACGGCGAGGATCTCCTCGCCGCGCTGCTCGTCGTTGAGCCGGTTGACCGACATCGCCGGGTGCCTCCTGGTGCGTACGTGTTCGACAGTGTTTCTGCCGACTCCAACGGGCAGCGTCGTCGATTGGTGCCCGCCTGTGAAGGTACGCGGGGGAGACCTCCGAGTGTCAGTGCCGAGGCATAGACTTCACGCCGATCCCCCGTCCCGTCCGACCGCCTGTTCTCACCCGTTTCCTCTCTGATGTCCTTTTGGAGGTCAAGCCGTGTCAAAGCCGCCGTTCACGCACCTGCACGTCCACACCCAGTACTCCCTGCTGGACGGTGCCGCGCGGCTCAAGGACATGTTCAACGCGTGCAACGAGATGGGCATGACCCACATCGCGATGTCCGACCACGGCAACCTCCACGGCGCCTACGACTTCTTCCACACCGCGAAGAAGGCGGGCGTCACCCCGATCATCGGCATCGAGGCGTACGTCGCCCCCGAGTCCCGGCGCAACAAGCGCAAGATCCTCTGGGGCCAGCCGCACCAGAAGCGGGACGACATCTCGGGTTCCGGCGGTTACACGCACAAAACGATGTGGGCCGTGAACTCCACCGGCCTGCACAACCTCTTCAAGCTGTCCTCCGACGCCTACGCCGAGGGCTGGCTCCAGAAGTGGCCCCGGATGGACAAGGAGACCATCTCCCAGTGGTCGGAGGGTATCGTCGCCTCCACCGGCTGCCCCTCCGGCGAGGTCCAGACCCGGCTGCGCCTCGGCCACTTCGACGAAGCCCTCAAGGCGGCCTCCGAGTACCAGGACATCTTCGGGAAGGACAAGTACTTCCTGGAGCTGATGGACCACGGCATCGAGATCGAGCACCGGGTCCGCGACGGCCTCCTGGAGATCGGCAAGAAGCTCGGCATCCCGCCGCTGGTGACGAACGACTCGCACTACACGTACGCCCACGAGGCGACGGCGCACGACGCGCTGCTGTGCATCCAGACCGGCAAGAACCTCTCCGACCCGGACCGCTTCAAGTTCGACGGCACCGGCTACTACCTCAAGTCCACGGACGAGATGTACGCCGTCGACTCCTCCGACGCCTGGCAGGAGGGGTGCGCCAACACGCTCCTCGTCGCCGAGATGGTCGACACGACCGGCATGTTCGAGGAGAAGAACCTCATGCCGAAGTTCGACATCCCCGACGGCTACACGGAGGTCTCCTGGTTCCGCGAGGAGACCATGCGCGGCATGAACCGCCGCTTCCCGGGCGGCATCCCGGACGACCGCATGAAGCAGGTCGAGTACGAGATGGACACCATCATCTCGATGGGCTTCCCGGGGTACTTCCTCGTCGTCGCCGACTTCATCATGTGGGCCAAGAGCCAGGGCATCGCCGTCGGCCCCGGCCGAGGCTCCGCGGCCGGCTCGATCGTCGCGTACGCCATGGGCATCACCGACCTCGACCCCATCCCGCACGGCCTGATCTTCGAGCGGTTCCTGAACCCCGAGCGCATCTCCATGCCGGATGTCGACATCGACTTCGACGAGCGCAGGCGCGTCGAGGTCATCCGGTACGTGACGGAGAAGTACGGCTCCGACAAGGTCGCCATGATCGGCACCTACGGCAAGATCAAGGCCAAGAACGCCATCAAGGACTCCGCGCGCGTCCTCGGCTACCCGTACGCCATGGGCGACCGCCTGACCAAGGCCATGCCCGCCGACGTCCTCGGCAAGGGCATCGACCTCGACGGCATCACCAACCCCTCGCACCCCCGGTACAACGAGGCGGGCGAGATCCGCTCGATGTACGAGAACGAACCGGACGTCAAGAAGGTCATCGACACCGCCAAGGGCGTCGAGGGCCTCGTCCGGCAGATGGGTGTGCACGCGGCCGGCGTCATCATGTCCAGCGAGCCCATCGTCGACCACGCCCCGATCTGGGTCCGGCACACCGACGGCGTCACCATCACGCAGTGGGACTACCCGCAGTGCGAGTCGCTCGGCCTGCTGAAGATGGACTTCCTGGGCCTGCGCAACCTGACGATCATGGACGACGCCGTCAAGATGGTGAAGTCCAACAAGGGCGTCGAACTCGACCTCCTCGCGCTGCCGCTCGACGACCCGAAGACCTTCGAACTCCTCCAGCGCGGCGACACCCTCGGCGTCTTCCAGTTCGACGGCGGGCCCATGCGGTCCCTGCTGCGCCTGATGAAGCCGGACAACTTCGAAGACATCTCCGCCGTCTCCGCGCTGTACCGTCCCGGCCCGATGGGCATGGACTCGCACACGAACTACGCGCTGCGCAAGAACAAGCTCCAGGAGATCACCCCGATCCACAAGGAGTTGGAGGAGCCGCTCGAAGAGGTCCTCGCGGTCACCTACGGCCTGATCGTCTACCAGGAGCAGGTGCAGAAGGCCGCGCAGATCATCGCCGGGTACTCGCTCGGCGAGGCCGACATCCTGCGCCGCGTGATGGGCAAGAAAAAGCCCGAGGAACTGGCCAAGAACTTCACGATCTTCCAGGCCGGCGCCCAGAAGAACGGCTACAGCGACGAGGCGATCCAGGCCCTGTGGGACGTGCTGGTGCCGTTCGCCGGATACGCGTTCAACAAGGCGCACTCCGCCGCGTACGGCCTGGTCTCCTACTGGACCGCCTACCTCAAGGCCAACTTCCCCGCCGAGTACATGGCCGGGCTCCTGACGTCCGTCAAGGACGACAAGGACAAGTCCGCGATCTACCTCAACGAGTGCCGGCGCATGGGCATCAAGGTCCTCCCGCCGAACGTCAACGAGTCGGTGCACAACTTCGCCGCCCAGGGTGACGACGTGATCCTGTTCGGCCTGGAGGCCGTCCGCAACGTCGGCACGAACGTCGTCGAGTCGATCATCCGCAGCCGCAAGGCCAAGGGGAAGTACAACTCGTTCCCCGACTACCTCGACAAGGTCGAGGCGGTCGCCTGCAACAAGCGGACCACGGAGTCGCTGATCAAGGCGGGCGCGTTCGACGCGCTCGGGCACACCCGCAAGGGGCTCACCGCGCACTTCGACACCATGATCGACAACGTGGTCGCGGTGAAGCGCAAGGAGGCGGAGGGGCAGTTCGACCTCTTCGGCGGGATGGGCGAGGAGGAGACGGACGAGCCGGGCTTCGGTCTCGACGTCGAGTTCACCACCGACGAGTGGGAGAAGACGTATCTGCTCGCGCAGGAGCGGGAGATGCTCGGCCTCTACGTCTCCGACCACCCCCTGTTCGGCCTGGAGCACGTCCTGTCCGACAAGGCCGACGCGGGGATCGCCCAGCTCACGGGCGGTGAGCACGCGGACGGCGCCGTCGTCACCATCGGCGGGATCATCTCCGGGCTCCAGCGCAAGATGACCAAGCAGGGCAACGCCTGGGCCATCGCGACGGTCGAGGATCTCGCCGGGTCCATCGAGTGCATGTTCTTCCCGGCGACGTACCAGCTCGTGTCCACGCAGCTCGTCGAGGACGCCGTCGTGTTCGTCAAGGGACGGCTCGACAAGCGCGAGGACGTGCCTCGGCTCGTCGCGATGGAGCTGGCGGTTCCCGACCTCTCCAACGCGGGCACCAACGCGCCGGTGATCCTCACGATCCCGGCGACCCGGGTGACGCCGCCGATGGTGACCCGGCTCAACGAGATCCTGACGCATCACCGGGGGGACAGCGAGGTGCGGATCAGGTTGCAGGGGCCGACGAAGACGACGGTGCTGCGGCTGGACCGGCATCGCGTGAAGCCGGATCCCGCGCTGTTCGGCGACTTGAAGGTGCTGCTGGGTCCCGCTTGCCTTGCGGGGTAGTGCCGACGCGTAAAAGGGGCGCATCCCTCGTCGGGTGCGCCCCTTTGTGTGCTTGAGCCTCAGCTGGGCGTCAGTTGTGGCCGAAGCGGCGTTCCCTGTGCTTGCGGGCCATGTCCATCGGAGTTGCCTGGGTGGCGTTCTTGGACTGGGCTTCCATGGCGGACGCCTGGGCCTGCTGCTGGCCGCGTTCGGCTTGGGACGCCTGCGAGGTGCGTTGCTGTTTCTTGTGCTTGGCCATGAGGATCCGCCTCCTGGGGGGTTGAGGGATCAGGGCCGGACCTCAGACTCACATGCCCGGAGATAAGCCGCATTTCGGATCATTGCCCTGTGTGACCAAGGGGGCATAGGGTGCAATCTCCCCAAACGCCACGCCGAAGATCGAGTTCCGGCCGTTAACCCTCGCGAGGTCGGGCAGACTCCAAGGAAGCCCGAAGCAAACTCCCGGGAAGAGGGTGAGTCGCGTGGACCGCTGCATCGTCCTGGTGGACGCCGGGTATCTGCTGGGGGCCGCCGCGAGTCTCCTCGCCGGCGATCCCTCGCGCTCCCGTATCAGCGTCGATCACAGCGCCCTCGTACAGGGCCTGCGAGAACAGGCGGAGTCCGACACGCAGCGGCCCCTGCTGCGGATCTACTGGTTCGACGGCGCCCCCGACCGCGTCCCCCAGCCCGAGCACCGCAGGCTGCGCGTGATGCCTAGGGTCACCGTCCGCCTCGGCGCCCTGACCCGCAGCGACGGCCGCTGGGCGCAGAAGGGCGTGGACGCCGCGATGCACGCCGAGCTGACGGAACTGGCCCGCAACCGCGCCTGTTCGGACGTCGTGCTGGTGACCGGTGACGGTGATCTGCTGCCGGGGATGATGGCCGCCAAGGAGCACGGCGTCGCCGTCCACCTGTGGGCCGTCCAGGCCGCCGACGGGGACTACAACCAGTCGGAGGACCTCGTCGCGGAGGCGGACGAGCGGCGGGTGCTGGACCGCACCTGGATCACGAAGGCCGTCCGCGCGAAGGAGCACGGCGGGGTGTGCGCGCCGCCGCCGGTGCCGCGCAACCCGGAGATCGCGGCGATCCTCGCGGCACCGCT
>NZ_JBTYMC010000334.1:0-6790 GCF_054880855.1 Streptomyces sp. S6
GCGGCGAGCGGCGCCGGCCCGCGCGGCACTCCGAGCCGGTGGTGCTGGCCTCCGGGAACCTCGGGCTGATCTCCTTCCCCGACGTTCCCGCGCGGCACTCCGAGCCGGTGGTGCTGGCCTCCGGGAACCTCGGGCTGATCTCCTTCCCCGACGTCCCGCACCGGATGACGAAGGAGGAGATCGACGCCCGGCATCCCGCGCTGCTGACGACCCTCGCCAACCACCCCGGCATCGGGTTCCTCCTGGTGGCCAGCGCCGAGCACGGCGGAGTCGTCCTCGGGGCGCACGGCACGGAGGTGCCGGTCGCCGAACTGGCCGACTGCGCGGGGCCGTTGGCCGCCTTCGAGCGCGGTGCCGCCGACGCCGTCCGCCGCACGCACGGCTTCCCGCACGCCGCCGACATCATGGTCAACTCCTTCCACGATCCCGCCGACGGGGAGGTCCTCGCCTTCGAGGAGCAGATCGGCTCCCACGGCGGGCTCGGAGGCGCGCAGGGGAAGCCGTTTCTGCTGTCCCCGCGCGCGTTGTCGTCGCCCGTCGGGGAGGGGGAGGAGCTGGTGGGGGCGGAGCAGGTGCACCGGGTGCTGCGGCGGTGGCTGGAGGAGGCGGGCGGGCCGCAGGTGCCGGTGGCGGACACGGACGGCGACCGGCAGGCGGCGTAGGGCCGGACGTATCACCGGAAAATCGGCTGCGTGCGGACGGTCGTCGCGCCCACACTGTGCGGACCCCTTCCCGACCGTCCTGAGGAGCCCGCCGCGTGCAGGCAGCCGTCACCGTCACCCCCGCCCGTCTCCCGGAGCTCCTCCTCGGCCTGGCCACCGTGCGGCCGGTGTTCGTGTGGGGCGCTCCCGGCATCGGGAAGTCCTCCCTGGTGCGGGAGTTCGCCGCGTCTCTGGGACTGGAGTGCGTGAGCCTGCTCGGCACCCAGCTCGCCCCGGAGGACCTGATCGGGGTGCCGCAGATCCGGGACGGCCGCTCGGTGTTCTGCCCGCCGGAGACCATCGCCCGCGACGAGCCGTACTGCCTGTTCCTGGACGAGCTGAACGCGGCCACGCCCGACGTGCAGAAAGCGTTCTACTCGCTGATCCTCGACCGCCGCATCGGCAGCTACGAACTCCCCGAGGGCTCGATCGTCGTCGGCGCCGGCAACCGCGCCACCGACAACGCGCTCGCCCGCCCCATCGCGTCCGCGCTGGTCAACCGGCTCGCGCACGTCCACCTGGAGGTGTCCGCGAAGGACTGGCTGGCCTGGGCGGCGGGCGCCGGCATCCACCCGTGGATCGTCGACCACCTCACCGACCGGCCGGACCACCTCTGGTCGAAGCCGCCGAAGACCGAGGAGCCGTTCTCCACACCCCGCTCCTGGCACATGCTCTCCGACGCCCTGCACTCCTTCGGCCAGGGCCTCGACGAGGAGACGCTCAAGGTCCTCGCGCACGGCACCCTCACCCCCGCTCACGCGACCGCGTTCTGCGGGTACGTCAAGATCGTCCGCAGCCGCTTCGGCATCGAGGCGGTGCTGCGCGGCGACGCCCGGTGGCCGCACCGGACCGAGGACCGCGACCTGCTGTACTACCTCGCCGAGTCGTTCCGCGAGCGCCTCGTCAAGGAGCTGCCCGCGAGCAAGGAGCACGTCTCGGCGAACGGCCGCCAGACCGCCTACCGCGCGAAGGCGCTGCTCGTCCAACTCGCCGAGATCTCCGTGGAGATCGCCCAGCACGTCATCGCCTCCGACGCCGACGGCAACCCCGTCCTGCCGTCCTGGTTCCTCGTCGAGGCGGCCCGCGACATGCCGCGACTCGTGGAGGCCCGCAGATGAGCCGGCAGAAGAAGAAACGGGACGTCGCGGGCGAGGCGTTCGCCGAGGGCATGCGGATCATGCGGGCCAACCCGGCGCTCAACTCCGTACCCCTGTCCACCTGTCGGTGCGAGGACTGCGAGCTCGCACCCCAAGGCGGCCTATTGCGCGTCGAGTCCGACGGCGTCGCCCATACCCGCCCCGAACGGCTCGCCCAACCCGAGGACTGGGCCTGGGCGTTGGCCCACGCCGCCCTGCACCTCGGCTTCGGCCACCTCCCCGCCGCACGCGGCGCCCGCGTCCAGCCGGACCGCTTCGACCTCGCCGCCCGCTGCGCCGTCGTCAACCGCTTCCTGCTCAGCTTCCCCGTCGGCCGCACCCCCGACGACCTGCCCGCCGCCTACCCCGACGGCGACGAGGAGCAACTCGCCGCCCGCTGGCGCCGCGACGGCATTCCGCTCACCTACGAACGCTGCGGCACCGCCGGGCACGAACCCGACCAGCTGCTCCTCACCTGGTACGACCGCTACCAGCAACCCCCGGACTGGCAACCGGAGTTCGCGCACGCCCTCACCCGCACCATGAGCGCCGCCATGGACCTCGCCGGCGGCAGGCGCGACAGCCTCACCGGCGAGCGGACACCGCTGCAACCCTGGCAGCGGGCGCTGAGCTGGTTCATCTCCTCCTACCCCCTCCTCGGGGGCATCGCCGCCGGCATCACCCTCGTCGCCGACGCCGAACTCGCCCGCGCCCACAGCATCTCCGTCGCCGCCGTGAACGCCGACGCGGGCGAGATCTACGTCAACCCCCTGGCCCGACTCGACGACGAGGAATGGCGGTTCGTCCTCGCCCACGAGATGCTGCACGCCGCCCTGCGCCACGCCGACCGGTGCGGACCCCGCGACCACTACCTCTTCAACGTCGCCTGCGACTACGTGGTCAACGGCTGGCTGCGCGAGATGCGGGTCGGCGTCATGCCCGAAGGGTCGCTGTACGACGCGGAGTCGGCGGGACTGTCCGCCGAGGAGGTGTACGACCGGATCACGGGCGACCTGCGCCGCATGCGCCGTCTCGCCACCCCGCGCGGCAAGGGGCTCGGGGACATGCTCGGTGCCCCGATCGGGCTGCCCGGTGACCCTGTCGACCTCGACGAGTTCTACCGGCGGGGCCTGTGCCAGGGGTTCGAGCTGCACGGGCGGCAGGAACGCGGCCTGCTGCCCGCCGGGTTGGTCGAGGAGATCCGCGCGCTCAGTCAGCCGCCGCTGCCGTGGGACGCGCAACTCGCCCGCTGGTTCGACGAGTTCGTGCCACGCCCCGAACCCGTGCGGACGTACGCCCGGCCCTCCCGGCGGCAGGCGGCGACCCCCGGCATCCCGCGTGCCGGACGGTACTTCCCGCCCGAGGAGATCGCCCGCTGCACCTTCGGAGTCGTCCTGGACACCTCCGGATCCATGGACCGCACGCTGCTCGGCAAGGCGCTGGGCGCCATCGCGTCGTACGCCGAGGCGCGGGACGTGCCGGCGGCCCGCGTGGTGTTCTGCGACGCCGCGCCGTACGACGCCGGGTACCTGCCGGTGACGGAGATCGCGGGAAGAGTCCGGGTGCGGGGGCGGGGCGGGACCGAACTCCAGCCGGGGATCGACCTGTTGCTCCGCGCGGACGACTTTCCGGCGGGGGCGCCGGTGCTGGTCATCACCGACGGGTGGTGCGATGTGCTGCGGGTGCGGCGCGAGCACGCGTATCTGCTGCCGCAGGGCCGTCGGCTGCCGTTCACCCCCCGAGGGCCGGTCTTCTCCGTGCGGTGAGGGGGAGTGTGATCGGATAGGGGTACGGAAACCCGGATCCGGGACCGACGCGACAGCGAAAGGAACAGCCGTGGCCACCACGCGCACCGCACACACCGTCTGGGAAGGCTCCCTCGTCGAGGGGAACGGGACCGTCTCGTTCGACTCCTCCGGCATCGGCTCGCAGGCCGTGTCGTGGCCGTCGCGCGCCGAGGCGGCGAACGGCAGGACCAGCCCCGAGGAGCTGATCGCCGCCGCCCACTCCAGCTGCTTCTCCATGGCCCTCTCGCACGGCCTGACCGGCGCCGGCACCCCGCCCACCCGCCTGGAGACCAAGGCCGACGTCACCTTCCAGCCCGGCACCGGCATCACCGGTATCCACCTCACCGTCCGCGGTGAGGTCCCCGGCCTCGACGCGGACGGCTTCGCCGCCGCCGCCGAGGACGCCAAGAAGAACTGCCCGGTGAGCCAGGCGCTCGCGGGCACGGAGATCACGCTGACGGTCGAGTCGGTCTGAAACGAAGAGTGAGCGGTTGCCGCCGCTTGCCGAGGAGCGCGCGGGTTCTTCACGGAACCCGCGCGCTCTGCCGTACCGGGCCCCCGCAGGCCCTCTTGACAACCCCCCGCTCAAGTTTTGTGCTGGAGGCCGGGAGCCCGGACGGAAGGGGACGGACATGGGACGGCCGGTCGGGATCGATCTGGGGACGACCAACTCGGTGGTGGCGGTGCTGGAGGGCGGGGAGCCGGTGGTGGTCGCGAACGCGGAGGGCGCGCGGACGACGCCGTCGGTGGTGGCGTTCGCGAAGAACGGGGAGGTGCTGGTCGGGGAAGTGGCGAAGCGGCAGGCGGTGACGAACGTCGACCGGACTGCGCGATCCGTCAAACGGCACATGGGGGACGGGAGTTGGCGGTTCCCCGAACAGGGGTCGATCGACGGGACGCGGCTGCGCGCCCAGGAGCTGTCCGCGCGGGTCCTCCAGAAACTGAAGCGGGACGCGGAGGCTTACCTCGGGGAGGACGTCACCGACGCCGTCATCACCGTCCCCGCCTACTTCGACGACGCCCAGCGCCAGGCGACCAAGGAGGCCGGGGAGATCGCGGGGCTGAAGGTCCTGCGGATCATCAACGAACCCACGGCCGCGGCCCTCGCCTACGGACTCGACCGGGGCGACGAACAGACCGTGCTCGTCTTCGACCTCGGCGGCGGCACCTTCGACGTGTCCCTCCTGGAGATCGGCGAGGGCGTCATCGAGGTCAAGGCGACCAACGGCGACACCCTCCTCGGCGGCGACGACTGGGACCAGCGGATCGTGGAGCACCTCGTCAAGAGGTTCAGGAGCCAGTACGGCGTCGACCTCGCCAAGGACAAGATGGCCGTCCAACGGCTGCGCGAGGCCGCCGAGAAGGCGAAGATCGAGCTGTCGTCGGCCACCGAGACGACCGTCAACCTGCCCTACATCACCGCCTCCGCCGAGGGCCCGCTCCACCTCGACGAAAAACTGACGCGCGCTCAGTTCCAGGAGCTGACAGCCGACTTGCTCGACCGCTGCCGCACCCCCTTCCACCAGGCGGTCAAGGACGCGAAGATCAAGCTCGCCGCCGTCGACCACGTCATCCTCGTCGGCGGCTCCACCCGGATGCCCGCGGTGTCCGGCCTGGTACGGGAGTTGACCGGGAAGGACCCGCACAAGGGCGTCAACCCCGACGAGGTCGTCGCCCTCGGCGCGGCTCTCCAGGCGGGTGTCATCCGCGGTGACGTCAAGGACGTCCTCCTCCTCGACGTCACCCCGCTGTCCCTCGGCATCGAGACCAAGGGCGGCATCATGACGAAGCTCATCGAACGCAACACCACGATCCCCACCCGGCGTTCGGAGATCTTCACGACCGCCGTCGACAACCAGCCCTCCGTCGGCATCCAGGTCTACCAGGGCGAACGCGAGATCGCCGCGTACAACAAGAAGCTCGGCGTCTTCGACCTCACCGGCCTGCCGCCCGCCCCGCGCGGAGTCCCGCAGATCGAGGTCGCGTTCGACATCGACGCCAACGGGATCATGCACGTCTTCGCGAAGGACCTCGCGACCGGCCGCGAGCAGAAGATGACCGTCTCCGGCGGGTCCGCGCTGCCCAAGGACGACATCGACCGCATGATGCGTGACGCCGAGCAGTACGCGGACGACGACCGCAGGCGCCGCGAGGCTGTCGAGACCCGCAACCAGGCCGAGCAACTCGTGTACCAGACCGAGAAGTTCGTCCGGGAGAACGAGACGAGCGTGCCGGCCGACACCCGCGCGGAGGTCCGGGCGGCCGTGGACGAGCTGAAGACGCTGCTCCAAGGGGAGCGCGACACCGCCGAGTTGCGGGCCGGCGTCGAGAAACTGTCCGCCGTGAGCCAGCGGATGGGGCAGGCGATGTACGCGCGGGCCCAGGAGACGCCGCCGCCCGGAGAGCCGCAGGAGGACGGTGTGGTGGACGCCGAGATCATCGACGACGAACGGGAGGGAAAGGGCGGAGCCGCGTAGAAACGGCTTGCGGGAAGGGGAGTGGGGAAATCGGCCCGCAGGTGCGTACAGTGGCCGAAACAGGTCTGAACAGGGGGAGCGGGGCATGAGCAGCAGGGCACCGGCCGACGCCGAGCAGATGATCGCGGAGGCACGCAAGGCGTTCTTCGTGATGTTCGCCTTCGTGGCCCTCGTCTGGCTGATCCAGGTCGCGAACTTCGCGGCCGACTACCGGATCTCCCGCGAGTACGGCATCGTCTCCGGCGACGCCGGCTCGCTCACCCACATCGCCACCGCGCCCTTCCTGCACTGGAACTGGGCCCACCTGGAGAGCAATTCGGGGCCGCTGTTCGTCTTCGGCTTCCTCGCCGCGTACCGGGGCGTCGCCAGGTTCCTCCTGCTGTCCGGGCTCGTCGTCGTGGTCAGTGGCACGACCGTCTGGCTCTTCGAGGCCGACCGGGTGTCGACCGTCGGCGCCAGCGGGCTGATCTTCGGGTACTTCGGGTACGTCGTCGTCCGGGGCCTCTTCGACCGGCACCTCATCGACAGCCTCATCGGCCTCGTCATGGGCGCGTCGTTCGCCTACCTCCTCACCGTCGCGGTACCCGGCACCCCCGGCGTGAGCTGGCTCGCCCACTCGGGCGGGCTCGTCGGCGGACTGCTGGGGGCGTGGCTGCTGCGGGACCGGCGCGCGAAGGCGGCCGTGGCGG
>NZ_JBTYMC010000335.1:0-6777 GCF_054880855.1 Streptomyces sp. S6
CGGCCCGCGCCAGCAGCGGCGCGGCCAGGGCCTCCCGGGCCAGCTCCGCTTCGGGGGCGAGCCGCACGGGCGGCAGGGGGGAGCTGTCTGACATGGGCTGATTCTCCTAGCGACGGAAGTACTACGGGTACGGCCCTGACCGGACCCGTACGACTCACTCCGAAGCCTAGACGGGTTTCACCCCATGCCACCCGGTTCATCTGCCGGTCAGCCCCCGTACATGGCTGAAACCTTGACAAGTGGCTCGATCAACAAGGAGATTGACGCGCGTAGAAACAGGGCATGAGTGTTCACCGTTCCGCCGATTTCTACGCGTGTCACACTCACGTCGTCCCCCCACGCGCCTTGCCGTCCTCACCCCGTCGTTCCCGCCCCGGAGGGATCACTTGCCCAGCAAGTCGTCCGCGCGTCTCGCCGCGCTCACCGTCGCCGCCGTCTGCTCGGCCGCGTCCACCGTCGTCCTCGTCTCGCCCGCGCACGCGGACACCGTCCGTATCCACGACATCCAGGGGACGACCCGGATCTCCCCGTACGCCGGACAGCAGGTGACGGACGTCCCGGGCATCGTCACGGGCATCCGCACGTACGGCTCGTCCAAGGGGTTCTGGATCCAGGACCCGAACCCGGACGCCGACCCGGCGACCAGTGAGGGTGTCTTCGTCTTCACCGGCTCGGCCCCCAAGGGTGTCGCCGTAGGGGACGCGGTCACCGTCACCGGCACCGTCTCCGAGTTCGTGCCCGGCGGCACCGCGTCCGGGAACCAGGCGGTCACCGAGATCACCAAGCCGGCCACCACGGTCGTCTCCAGCGGCAACGCCGTCCCGGCGCCGGTCGTGATCAGCGCGCGGTCGGTCCCGGCCGCGTACGCGCCCGCCCCGAACGGCTCGATCAACACCCTCCCGCTGGAGCCGAAGAAGTACGCCCTGGACTACTTCGAGTCCCTGGAGGGCATGAACGTCGAGGTCGCCGACACCCGCGTGGTCGGCGCCACGGACCCGCACACCGAGCTGTGGGTGACGGTGAAGCCGTGGGAGAACGCGAACCGGCGGGGCGGCACGGTCTACGGGTCGTACGGGTCGCAGAACACCGGGCGGCTCCAGATCCAGTCGCTCGGTGCGACGGCCGACTTCCCGGCGGCGAATGTAGGGGACACCCTCAAGGGTGCGACCACCGGTCCCCTCGACTACAACCAGTTCGGCGGCTACACCCTCGTCGCGAGCCGGCTCGGCACGCTGAAGAGCGCCGGTGTCCAGCGCGAGTCGACCCGCAAGCAGTCGCGCGGCGAGCTGGCGGTCGCCACCTACAACGTCGAGAACCTCGACCCGTCGGACAACACGTTCGCCGAGCACGCCGCCGCGATCGTGAACAACCTGAAGTCGCCCGACATCGTGTCCCTGGAGGAGATCCAGGACAACAACGGCGCGACGAACGACGGCACGACCGCCGCCGACGTCACCGTCACCAAGCTGATCGACGCGATCGTGGCGGCCGGCGGCCCGAAGTACGACTGGCGTTCGATCGCCCCCGTCGACGGGCAGGACGGCGGTGAGCCGGGCGGCAACATCCGCCAGGTGTTCCTGTTCAACCCGCAGCGCGTCTCCTTCACGGACCGCGCGGGCGGCGACGCGACGACGGCCGTCGGGGTCACGAAGGTGCGCGGCAAGGCCGAACTCACCGTCTCCCCGGGCCGGATCGACCCGGCGAACGAGGCGTGGAAGAACAGCCGCAAGCCGCTCGCCGGCGAGTTCGTGTTCCGTGGCAAGACGGTCTTCGTGATCGCCAACCACTTCAACTCCAAGGGCGGTGACCAGGCGCTGACCTCGCAGTACCAGCCCCCGGCCCGCTCCTCCGAGGTCCAGCGCCACCAACAGGCCACGCTGGTCAACGCGTTCGTCAAGAACATCCTCGACACCCAGAAGAACGCGGACGTCGTCGCCCTCGGCGACATCAACGACTTCGAGTTCTCCGACACCGCGAAGATCCTGGAGACCGACGGCGCCCTCTGGTCGGCGATCAAGTCCCTCCCGAGGAGCGAGCGTTACTCCTACGTCTACCAGGGCAACACCCAGGTCCTCGACCAGATCCTGGTCAGCCCCTCGATCCGCCGCTCCTGCGACTTCGAGTACGACAGCGTCCACATCAACTCGGAGTTCCACGACCAGATCAGCGACCACGACCCGCAGGTCCTGCGCTTCCAGCCGTAGCCGTACCTGAACCCCGGCTACGACGGCCCGGTCCCCGATGTCGCCACGGGACCGGGCCGTTCGGCCTACCGGCCACCGAATTCGCCACGAAATGCAGGACGTTGACGGTGACGATCGCGGGCGCCACGATCGCCGCCGCCCTCGGGAACACCGGCTCCAGGGAGAGCGCGAGGACGATCGCCGTGACCCCGTTCTGCTGGCCCACTGCGAGCAACACCCGGTCGGTGCGGCCCAGTCGCCGGGTCAGCACCGAGGCGACGACGGCGTGCGCGGCGAACGCGGAGGCGCCCAGGACGAGCCCGTACCCGAGGCTGACGCCCCCGACGAGCAGCATCCCGAGGAGGAACGCGGCGACGGCGTAGGCGCCTTTGGTGACCGCGCCGACCCAGCGCCCCAGGAACGCGGGCCGGAAGAAGAGGCCCACGACGGCGATGCCGAGCATCAGCGTGTACGACGCCGCCAGCACCAGCATCGCCACGACCAGCACGGCTCCGGCGACGTCCGCGAGACGCCCGCGCAGGCGTCGTCCGAACTGTTGTCCGCACCACCAGACCGCGCCGGCGGCCACCACCAGGACGGCGCTCCAGCCGAGTTGGGCCGCGTAGCCGCTCGCCGAGCCGCCGAGGCCCTCGCCGTCCGCGACCAGCGGGACGGTGAAGGCGGTGAGCAGGACGGTCACGGGGTCGTCGAAGGACGCCCAGACGGAGAGGATCGTCTTCGCGCGCGGGGACATGCGGGAGGAGTCGCGCAGGGCGGCGACGGAGAGGGGGTCGACCTGGGCGACGGTCACCGCGAGGACGAGGTACTCGGGGTCGTCCAGCGTCAGCCACAACACCCCCGCGATCAACGCCGCCTTGGCGACCACCCCGACCGTCACCGCGAGGCTCAGCAGTCCGAGGTGCTCGCGGGCCTCGCGCAGGGAGATGTCGGAGGTGCTGCCGTACAGGCCGACGGCGAGCAGCAGCATCGTCAGGAACAGGAACCCGTCGGACCCGGCGACCTCACCGGTCCCCTGCCCCACCGCCCAGCCGGCCGCCAACAGGCCCAGCAGCAGGGCGAGTTGCCTCAACGGTCGGCTTCCAGAACGCGTTCCACCGCGCCTGCCAGCTCCCCCATCCTCAAGTCGGCGTGGAACACCCGGTCCTGATTGAGCGTCACCCCGAGCAGAAACGGCCCGTCCCCCACGACGGAGTAGTACAGCGCGCCCTCGTCGACGTCGAGGACGGTCCGGGTGAGGCGGCCGGGCAGGACCGCCTTGAGGGAGTGGTTGAGGCGGGCGACGACGAACGGCAGCCGGCGTGCGACGTCCTGGTAGCGGTCGCGCCGGCTCTGGCGGCTGATGTTGCGGAAGTAGGGGGCGAGCGGGGCGAGTTCGAGGACGTCGGCGGAGAGGAAGCCGGACGGGTCGAGGTAGGCGACGTAGTGCAGGTCCTCGACGGACAGGGCGGCGGCGCAGGCGGCGAGGAGGGCCTCGGGGTGGGGGCCGACGGCGCCGGAGCGGTCCGTGTGGAGGGCCTCGGCGACGGTGGCGGGCCCGCTGCTCGAACGCGCCCCGGGGAGCGCCCCCTTGAAGGTGTCCTCCTCGAACCCGCCGTAGTTCAGGCCGCGTTGGCGCAGGGTCGCGGCGAACCGGGTGGCGAGCGCGGCCATCGCACGGTCGGCGCTTTCGTCGTGCTCGGCGCCGAGACAGACGCCGGTGAGGTACTCGCCGGGGCGGACGTAGTAGTGGAAGACGGAGGCTTCGCCGAGTCTGAGGACCGTGCGGATCAGCCGGCCGCTCTCGGCGGGCCGCAGCGCGCGGTCCATGCGCCCGAGGAGGAAGTTGAGCTGGCGCCCGACACGGATGTAGAGGTCGCGGTCGACGGCGGCGTCCTCGGTGACCGACTCCAGTATGTCCACGGAGTAGTTGTAGACACCCCGGTGGTAGGCGGCGACGTGGTGGAGCCCGTGCGGGTGCAGCGCGTCGGCGCACAGGCCGACGAAGTCGTCGCTGGCGGTGGTGACATGGGCGGCGCGCAGCCGTAGCGGGGTCACCGTCGAGATCCCGGTGGGAGTGTCGGTTCGGTCGGTGTCCGCGGTGTCCACCACGCCTCCTCAGTGGCCGCCTGGGCCGAAGCCGGTGCGGAACAGGTCGGGTTCGAGCGCTTCGAGGCCCGCGCGGAACGCCTTGCCGAAGGGGCTCTGCGGGCCGGGCAGCGCTCCCTGGGCGACGGTCTGGGCGGCTCGGGGGTCGTAGGGCAGGTCCAGAATCGTGCGTACTGCCAGTGTGTCCGTGGAACGTCCGCCTCCAACCCGGTTCTGCGGATTCCGTCCGGAAATTCGCGGACCCGGACCGGGTCTGTTCGCCACGTACCCCACGAGTTTGCGCAGCAGCCCCGCGTGTTCGAGGCCGGCGGTGAGTTCCCGTACGGCGGGATGGGTACGGCCGTCCGGCGGGCCGACGACGAAGACGTGCTCGACGGCCCGGCACACCCGTAGCGCGCACGGCCCCCAGCCGGCCCCGCAGTCGACGAGGAGGCAGCCGGCGACCTCGGCGAGGGACTCGGTGGCCCGGCCGACGATCTCGGGCAGGTCGCGCCGTCCCGCGAACGCCGAACTCCCCCTGCCGCGCAGGCCGGTGAAGAGGGACATGTCCTTGCTGCGGCCGTCCCGGGAGCGCAGTCCGCGCAGCATCGGCTGGGCGGCCCGGTCGGCCAGCGCGATCTTCTCCTCCTGGGCGAACCCGAGCAGCCCGCAGCCGCTCCGGTCGAAGTACCCGGACCCGCGGCCCTGTTGACCGAACTCCCCCGGCCCACCGCCCTGTTCGCCCCACCAGGCGTCGAGCAGCCCGCTCAGCCCGGCGTTCTCGACGTCCGCGTCCATGAGGACGACGTCCTGTCCCTTGTCCCCCATCTCGGCGTCGATCAGCGCCCCGGCGGTGGCCGTGACGAGACTCGCCCCGGTGCCCCGCCAGGGCGAGAGCACCGCGACCGACCAGGGCTGCCCGAACTCCCGTCCGTCCCCCATGGCCTTGCCCTTCTCTCGCACTGTCAAGTCACCACCTCATGCCCCGGATACGGCTTCTGATGCTCGATCAGATGTACGGCACGTCGAGGTCGATCTCGGTCCGTGCGGTGCCCGGCACGCCGACGCCGCTCTCTCCGCTGCGGGCCTGGCTGTCCTGGAGGTTCCCGGCGGCGAACACGGTGAGGGGGTGGGTGTCGCCGCAGCGGACGCGCAGCAGGTCGTAGGTGCGCCGGTCGAGGGCGAGGGCGGCGGCCGACTCCCCCACGTAGACGAGGGCGTTGGCGTGGTCGAGGCCGGCGATCAAGGTCAACGGGTGGTCGTCGCCCAGGGTTTCGGCCAGCCCTTGCCAGCCCTGTTCGCTCAGTTCGAGCATGCCGTCGAGGACTCCGGCGGAGCGCCGGCACAGTGCGAGGTCGACCTGGGCGATCCGGTGGAAGGGGTGGTTCTCGCCCCAACCGGCGTAGTCACGTACGGAGTTCTCGGCCAGCCTGCACGCCTCCGGGTGTTCCCCGAGGAGCCGGAGGTCGGCTGCCAGAGCGAGCCCGGCGGCGAGGCGTTCGTGGTGGCCGGGTCCGGCGAAGGCGAGCCAGCCGGCCATGGCGTCGGCGTCGCACTTGCGGGCGGTGCTGAGCCGGTCGGGGTCGTGGCGTCCGGTGCGGCGCAGGGTGGCGGCGAGGGCGCGGCCCGCGTACAGGGTGACGGGGTCGGACTCGCCGTGGTGGCGTTCGGCGTCGGCGAACGCCTGCCGGAGCTGGGCGAGGGAGGTCGCGTAGTCGCCCGACTCCCGGTAGCGGCAGCCGAGTTGGACGGCGAGGCTGAGGGTCAGCTCGTGCCGGATGCCGAGGACGCGGCGGCAGCGTTCGTAGGTCTCGCGGTGCAGGTCGAGGGCTTCGGCGGTCATGCCGACCATGGCGAGGGACAGGCCGAGGTTGAGGAACGCCATCAGGGTGTGGGGGTTGTCCGGGCCGAAGACGCTGGTGAGGATGTCGGCGGTCGACTGGTCCTCGGCGAACGCGTCCTGGACCCGGCCGAGGGCGCGCAGTTCGGCGCCCCGGCCGGTGGCGCTGCGCAGGGTGTAGGGGTGTTCCAGGCCGAGTTCGGCGCGCAGCCGGTCCAGTGCGCGGTGGTTGATCTCCTCGGCCTCGGCGAAGCGTCCGGCGTCGCGGTGGATGTTGCCCAGTTCGACGGCCAGCCTCAACGTCGGTACGTCGGTGGTGACTTCGAGGTCGCCGTGCCGCTCGGTCCAGGTCTCCAGGAGCTGTTCGGCGAGGGTGCGGGCGGGTTCGAGGCGGCGGGCGAGGCGCCGGTGGCGGACCTGGCTGACGAGCCAGCGCCGTACGTCGGGGTCGTCGCTGCCGGCGGCGCCGCTCGGGTCGACGTGCTGGTCGAGTTCCTCGAACACCTCCTGTGCGCCGGCGTCGGGTTCCGGCGGTACGAGGGAGGCGAGGACGTGCTGGGCGGCGGCGCGGGAGGCGGCGGCCGTGTGCCCCGCCTCGGCGATCACCGTGCGTGAGGAAGCCTCCCGGGATGCGTGACCTCTGAGCTGACCTTATGGTGAGGCCGCGAG